>CALLHT010000021.1 GCA_938009335.1 uncultured Rhizobiaceae group bacterium | reverse complement strand
TTCGCACCAGCGGGCGAAAAGGGCGCAGTTTCTTGAAAATAAATTTTCTTCAATTTTCATGGCTATGAAATAAGTTGAATTCTCGAAACTATTTCAAGTATTTAGATACTACGCGAAAACACGCGAACAAGACCCTGCCCTTCATTGCCGGATGAAAACTATCGTGTCACATTAAGATATTGTTAAACCTAGGAGGGAGGACACAATGTCTATTAAACCGCCGTTGACGGAATTACCGATCAAAACGGCTGACGAAGGATTCTATCGAGGCTTCAGCGTTAACGTTGCCGTCATCAGTAAAATCATCATTAGCATTCTTGTTGTCTGGTGCATCGTCTGGCCTAAAGAGGCCGGCACTGTGCTGGGCGAATGGAACTCTGCAATTCTTGCACAATTCGCGGCGTGGTATATCTGGGTGGTGGCACTGTTCATCATCGTATGTATTGGCTTGGCCATTTGGCCTGCTGCGGGTCGTCTAAACTTGGGCAAGGACGGCGAAAAGCCTGAATTCTCGAACTTCTCGTGGTTCTCCATGATGTTTGGTGCCGGTATCGGTGTTGGCATGTTGACCTGGGCGGTTGCTGAACCGGTTGCCCACTTCAAAAACAATCCATCGGTAATTCAAGGCGTCACCAATTCGCTCAATGCGGACAACGTGCGCGAAGCGTATGTCTGGTCGTTCCTGCACTGGGGCTTTGGCGCTTGGGCTTGTTATGCGATTGCAGGGCTAGGCTTGGCGTTCTTCTGTTATCGTCGTGGACTTCCCCTAACCATCCGTTCTTCTCTAACGCCGCTATTTGGTAAAGCGCTATCAGGGCCTCTTGGTCATTTGATTGATATTGTGGCTGTTGTGGCCACCATTCTGGGCGTTGCTCAGACGCTTGGTTTCGGTGTCGATCAGTTTGTTGCCGGTCTTACCCGCATCGGAATTGGCGGCCTTGTGCATCCAGCTGGTGCTGTTGATGGCGCGGGTGGAGACATTGCCGGAACCGTGAATACGTTAGGTATTGTGGTAGCTCTCTTGTTCATCATGGGTGCTTCAACTTTGTCCGCCCTTTCCGGTGTTGGCAAAGGGATTAAGTGGCTTTCAAACATCAACATGGTCTTGTCGATCATCCTGCTTGGTTTCTTCATCATCTTTGGTGCAAGCTGGTTTGGTGCGACAGCATTCTTCGTTGGCATTTGGGACTACCTCATAGCACTGCCGTTCCTGAGCTTTAACGTCTACACATCTGATGGTGTGGAAGGCAGTGAAGCGTTCTTGCTGACACAGTGGCAAGGCTGGTGGCCAGTATTCTACTGGGCCTGGTGGATTGCGTTTGCTCCATTCGTGGGCTTGTTCCTGGCACGTATCTCACGTGGGCGTACAATCCGCGAGTTCGTGTTGGGTGCGATGATCGTTCCGGCTCTCATGTGCTTCGTATGGTTCGCATGGGCTGGTGGCACTGCAATCGACCTGGAGCTTAACGGTGCTGCCAATGGCGTAATTCTTGACGCTGGTAACGGCGATAAGATCTTCGCAATGACCGAGTTCATGCTTGCGCCTATCGCTCAAGCGCTTGCTTGGGGCATGGCGGTTCTCATCGTGGTCTTGCTGATGACATTCCTTGTGACATCGGCTGACTCCGCAGTTTTGATTGTGAACACGATCAACGCAGCGGGCGATGAAGGTCCAAAGGCACGTCCTCATATTGTTTTCTGGGGTGCAGCTCTTGCACTCGTGGTTGGTGGCTTGCTGATCTCGGGTGGGACTGGAGCGATCCAGACCGCGATGGTGATCGGGGCCTTACCATTCTCGGTGGTGATGGTCTTGATGTGTATCGCTCTCGTTAAAGCCATATACAATGATGGCCGACGCGAGGCAGCCGGTGTGCCGACAATCGCAGACAATGTGGCACCTGCTGAATAATCAGCACATAAAGGAATTGGAAGAAGGCCGTTCAGTTTGAGCGGCCTTTTTTCTTTCTGATTGAAAATTTTTGTTGCATTTTCCGATCATAAGCCGCATTGGGCATTTCTTTGGTTTTCTAGCGAAGGGTAAACATGATGGCCCGCCATTTGCTGCCAGTTCTTGCATTGTTTATGAGCACAATCTTTCTTCTGATGGGAGGGGGATTGCAGGTCGTTCTTTTGCCTATTCGCGGGCAGATGGAGGGGTTTACCGCCTCCCAAATCGGCTTTATCGGCACGGGCTGGGCGATTGGCTTTACCCTTGGTTGCGTACTGGTTCCGCTTTTGGTGCGGCGAGTTGGCCATGTTCGGACGTTCAGCGCATTGGCAGCAATTTTGGGTACTTCAGTCCTTTTGAATGGATTGGTGATCGAGGCCTATAGCTGGATATTGCTTCGTGCACTTGCAGGCTTTTGTTTTGCCGGTTCGTATATGATCATAGAGAGCTGGCTTAATGAGGGCATCAGTGACGAAATGCGCGGCGCAATGTTCTCTGTTTATATGATCATCTCGCAAAGCGCATTTATGGCAGGACAATACCTGATTGTTTTTGCTGATCCCTCAACTGAAACGCTGTTTATGATCGGCGGCATTCTTTATTGCGTGGCGGTTATCCCTACAGCTCTCTCCAAGGCACGCTCCCCTGCTCCACTAACCCAGGTCAAAATTGACCTTAAAGGTATGTTCGTCAATTCTCCCGCCGCGTTTGTGGGCTCATTGATTGCTGGCATTCTTGCATCATCCATGCAGAGTTTCGGCCCTGTTTTTGGCGTAAGTGAAGGCATGTCTTCAACTAACATCGCAAATATGATGGCATTGGTTATGCTAGGTGCTATCCTGTTTCAATACCCGCTTGGCAAACTCTCAGACCGGATTGATCGTCGTTATGTCATGGTTGGTCTTTCAATCGCGGGCGCATTGGTTGGTTTCCTGATTTCCGGGTACAACGTGAACGGTGAGAATCCTGACACCACATTCTTCCTGCTCATGATGTTGCTTGGCGGGTTTGTCTATCCGATTTATGGCCTTGTTAACGCGCACGGCAATGATCACGCAGCCCCGGAAGACTTTGTGAAGATCTCCTCAAGCCTTCTTATTTTGTATGGGATTGGAAACATGATTGGCCCATTGGTGACAGGC
>CALLHT010000020.1 GCA_938009335.1 uncultured Rhizobiaceae group bacterium | reverse complement strand
ATATGCCGAAGGAACCAACCCGAACGGTTCCATCAACGATATCGCTGGCATCATCAACGAGGCAGGCAATGTGCTTGGCATGATGCCGCATCCTGAAAATCTTATTGAAGCGGATCATGGCGGCCTGTCTGGTCGCGGCCTATTTGAAAGCGCTCTTGACCTTGTTGCGAGCGAGGCAGCCTGATCATGCGCATTTGGCGGATCATCCTAACGCTTTCTGGCCTGCTTATCCTTGCAGCCTGTCAAAGTGACAGCGGTTCTCCATCTGCCAATCTTTCCATCAATTCCGGGCAAAAGCCTACTCAAGCGGTCGCTTCAATTGCCAGAACGGCGCAAAAATGCTGGTTCAAATCAGGCGATGAAACCTTTAGCGGGATGCGCATGTCTAACGAAGTTAACTCGTTTTCGGGTCGCCCCCGCTTTTTGCTCGTTAAGCGCTCAGACCCTAACGGCCTCCCGCTTCTCGTTGTTCAGGCCGAGAAAAAAGGCGATGGCGCGAGCGGTACCTTCACAAACATTCAGACCTTCGGCCCTCTGTTACAAACATCCGATGGCAAGCGCATCACCGATGATGTTAGCCACTGGAGCAAGGGCAACACGGATTGCAGAAAAACATGAACGTTGAAAACAACTATCCCATTACTGAAGACCTGATTTCTGACCACGGCATTACGCCGGATGAGTATGAGAAAATTCTGGAACTTACCGGACGCGAACCGAGCTATACCGAGCTTGGCATCTGGTCAGCCATGTGGAACGAGCATTGCTCTTACAAATCTTCAAAAAAATGGTTGAAGACTCTGCCGACAGAAGGTCCCCGAGTAATTTGCGGACCGGGCGAGAATGCGGGCGTTGTCGATATAGGTGGTGGGGAAGCGGTTATCTTCAAAATGGAAAGCCACAACCATCCTTCTTACATTGAACCTTATCAAGGCGCTGCAACGGGTGTTGGAGGCATTTTGCGCGATGTATTCACCATGGGTGCACGCCCTGTCGCCGCCATGAATGCACTGCGCTTTGGCTCGCCGGACCACCCTAAAACACGTCACTTGGTTTCTGGGGTCGTGGCTGGTGTCGGCGGATATGGCAATTCGTTCGGCGTTCCAACTGTTGGTGGCGAAGTCAATTTCCATGACCGTTATAACGGCAACATTCTGGTAAATGCATTTGCAGCCGGCATCGCAAAGACAGACAGTATCTTCTATTCTGAAGCCAAGGGCGTTGGCCTTCCGATCGTATATCTCGGGGCAAAAACCGGACGCGATGGCGTTGGTGGCGCGACCATGGCTTCTGCTGAATTTGGCGAAGACATTGAAGAGAAACGCCCTACCGTTCAGGTGGGTGATCCGTTTACCGAAAAATGCTTGCTCGAAGCCTGTCTTGAACTCATGCAAACGGGTGCGGTTATTTCCATCCAGGACATGGGAGCGGCGGGCCTCACTTGCTCTGCGGTCGAGATGGGCGCGAAAGGCGACCTCGGCGTAGAGCTCAATCTGGACCTTGTTCCGGTTCGTGAAGAACGGATGACAGCCTACGAAATGATGCTTTCTGAAAGTCAGGAACGCATGCTCATGGTTCTCAATCCGGAAAAGGAAGACGAAGCGAAAGCGGTCTTTGTAAAATGGGGACTGGATTTTGCGGTTGTTGGCAAAACCACAGATGATCTTCGCTTCCGCATCATGCATCAAGGGGAAGAAGTCGCGAACCTGCCGATCAAAGAGCTCGGTGACGAGGCCCCGGAATATGATCGCCCGTATATCGAACCGGGCACGCATTCAGGCCTTGCCGCAAGCGATGTTGCAGAGCCGGAAGACTACAATGCTGCATTGATGACATTGATCGGATCACCTGACCTGTGCTCGCGGCGCTGGGTTTGGGAGCAATACGATACGCTCATTCAATCCAACTCATTGCAAATTCCAGGCGGTGATTCAGGCGTTATTCGCCTTGTCGATGACAATGGAGAGCCAACTGGTCGCGGCCTCGCTTTCACCAGTGACGTCACGCCGCGCTATGTCGAGGCTGATCCGTTTGAGGGCGGCAAACAGGCCGTTGCAGAAGCGTGGCGCAACCTGAACGCTGTGGGAGCTGAGCCACTTGCAACCACAGATAATCTCAATTTCGGCAACCCGGAACGCCCGGAAATCATGGGGCAGTTCGTTTTTGCGATTAATGGCATCGGCGAAGCCGTTGGTGCCCTGGGCATGCCCATCGTTTCCGGCAATGTGTCCCTCTATAACGAGACTAATGGACAAGCGATATTGCCAACACCAACCATTGGCGCCGTTGGCCTGATTGAAGACACATCCGCAACGGCGCGCGTTGGAGGCATGCAAGACGGAGACGCGATCTTCCTTGTCGGCACCGAGGCCGAACATCTTGGGCAGTCGCTCTACCTACGCGAGATATTGGGCCAAGAAGATGGCCCTGCTCCGGCAGTTGATCTCTTAACCGAAAAAATGCGCGGAGAGTTCGTGCGTGCAGCGGTACGTTCCGGTGAAGTAACTGCCTGCCACGATATTTCAGACGGCGGCCTAGCAATTGCGCTTGCGGAAATGTGCATAGCATCCGGCAAAGGCGCAAACATCGAGCTTGATAGCGCTGCACCACACGCTGCCCTCTTCGGGGAAGATCAATCGCGATACCTGATCACCATGCCGGAAGATTACGCCAATATGTTCGCAGCAAATGCAGAAGATTCCGGCGTCTTCTTCTCGCGATTGGGGACAGTGGGCGGAGACCGTTTGACGATTGGTGAAATCGTGTCACTATCAGTGTCAGAAATGAAATCTGAGCATGAAGCGTGGTTCCCGGCCTATATGGAAGGTAACCCAATCGCTGAAGCTGCGGAATAAACGGGGAGTTTACACCATGCCTATGGATGCCGGTGAAATTGAACGCATGATCAAAGAAGCGCTGCCCGATGCGAATGTCACCATTCGTGATCTTGCAGGCGATGGCGATCATTATGCGGCTGAAGTGGTGTCAGAGAGCTTTCGCGGCAAATCCCGCGTCCAACAGCACCAGATGGTTTATGAGGCGCTTCAAGGCAATATGGGCGGTGTGCTCCACGCCCTTGCCCTTCAAACCAGCGCGCCGCCGGAAGGTTAGTTCGGCATTAATCGACCGACCTCGTCCTCCGACAGGCTCAGGATGAGGTCTTGGATGTGGAATTTTCCCTCATCCTGAGCCTGTCGAAGGATTTGGGAAATGACCAAGAAAACTTCAGGCATCGAAAAAGCCCCCCGCATTCTCAAAGACCCGTTCTGGACGGACACGTTTTTCTGGATCGGAATCGGAACACTATGCTTCTGGATTGCAGTGTTTTGGTGGGTATTCTAGAATTAGTAGTTAGAGGCATCGCTTCTAAACAAATTTACGAGGGTTTGGTCCGCCTCGGAGAACGGCAGCTCCGAGCCC
>CALLHT010000019.1 GCA_938009335.1 uncultured Rhizobiaceae group bacterium | reverse complement strand
AAGCGCAAGTCCGTTGCCGATGAGATTGGTTGTGGTTTCATGGCCAGCGTTCAGAATGAAAATACAATTCTGGATGAGTTCAATTTCGCTGAGTTTTCCATCATCATCGCCGTTGATGAGGCGGGTCAGGACATCGGTTTCCGGATCGCCGGGATTGCGTCTGCGATCTGCGACGAGGGTTTGAAGGTAAGCCTTGAATTCCAGAACTGCCTGTTCGCCTGCGGAAAATTGTTCTGCTGTCAGTGTTGGTTCCAAAGCGCCCAGGATGGCAAGAGACCAATCGCGCAACGGACCGCGTTCCTGCATCGGTACATCCAGCAGATTTCCGATGATTTGAATGGGAATCTGGGAAGCGAAATCCTCAATCAAATCCGGTTCTTCTGGGAGCTTATCGCGTAGGTGATCAACCGTCTTTATGAGGCCCGGTTCCAGTCGATTGATCGAGCGAGGTGTAAGGGCTGAAGCCATGATGCGCCGCACGCGCGTGTGCAGAGGCGGGTCATTAAACACCAGCGAGGTTGTGTGATGCTCATAGAGCGGGCTGTTTTCGCCAAACTTTGGCCCGAAGGCTGCGCGTTTGTCAGATGTGAAAAGCGCCGTGTCTTTATAGACGCGCTCTAAGTCTGCATGGCGGGACAAAATGACGGAACCATCCGGTTGCTGGCAAACAGGCGCATCTTTCAAGAGTGCGTCATAAAACGGATAGGGATTTTCATGAAAGCCAGCCGGCAGGTTCTGCAAATCGATCATGAGTGAACGTTATCTGCCGGACAAAGAATGTCAACGAAGAGCCTTTGATATGCCCTTGCCATCAAACTCCTGTGAGTTGGCGTGCAAATCCGCGGGTTTGCGTTGACTGTTCCCTGCTTTCCCGTATGTCTGGCGGTGTCAGGGGTGTTCTGCCTAAAGAACTGAGATGCTGATGGAAGTTCGGTTTTGCCGAGCTTGGCGTAGCGACCCTTCGAACCTGAACCGGTTAGCACCGGCGTAGGAAGACCAGCCATCGGAATACGTTTCCTAGAATAGGTTTGTACCCCTTTGCCTGGGCTTCTCACGGTCAAACCAGACTGAGAAAAGGAAGCTCATCTATGAATGCAATTACTCCAACTGTATCGTCCGGGCCGTTGCCCGCATCCCGGAAAATCTACATCAAAGGCACCTTGCACCCGGAAATCCGCGTGCCGATGCGTCAGATTGATCTGCACCCGACATCCGGCGAGCAGCCGGTCACGGTGTATGATTCATCGGGCCCTTATACAGACCCGAATGCCGAGATTGATATTGCCAAAGGCATTGTGCGCAGCCGTGATGCCTGGCTTTCAAAAGCGGATGATCTTGAGCAATATGAAGGCCGTCATGTGAAACCGGAAGATAATGGTAATGCAACCGGCGACCGATTGGTGCAGGAGTTTCCTTTGCGTTTCCAACCGCGCCGCGCGAAAGACGGCGAAGCGGTAACTCAGCTGGCCTATGCGCGTGCTGGCATCATCACACCGGAGATGGAATTCATTGCGATCCGTGAAAACCTGGGCCGTGAAGCAGCGGCACAAAAACTGGAGCGCGATGGCGAAAGCTTTGGTGCGGAAATCCCGGATTTTGTAACGCCTGAATTTGTGCGCGATGAAGTGGCTCGTGGTCGTGCGGTTATCCCCGCCAACATCAACCATCCGGAAGTTGAGCCAATGATCATCGGCCGGAATTTCCTTGTGAAGATCAATGCGAACATCGGCAATTCTGCAGTGACGTCTTCGATGGAAGAGGAAGTGGAGAAAATGGTCTGGGCCACGCGTTGGGGTGCGGATAATGTGATGGACCTTTCCACGGGTCGTAACATTCACAACATTCGTGAGTGGATCATTCGTAACTCCGCGTCACCGATTGGCACTGTGCCGATTTACCAGGCATTGGAAAAAGTGGACGGCATTGCTGAAGACCTGAATTGGGAGGTTTATCGCGATACGCTGATTGAGCAATGCGAGCAGGGCGTGGATTACTTCACCATCCATGCGGGCGTGCGGCTGCACTATGTGCCGCTTACAGCAAACCGCACCACGGGCATTGTTTCGCGTGGCGGTTCGATCATGGCGAAGTGGTGCCTGCATCATCATAAGGAAAGCTTCCTCTATGAGAATTTTGAGGAAATCTGCGATATCATGCGCGCCTATGATGTGACCTTCTCGCTGGGGGATGGGTTGCGCCCGGGCTCTATCGATGACGCGAATGACGAAGCGCAGTTTGCAGAACTCGAAACGCTGGGTGAACTGACGCAAATCGTCTGGGCGAAAGACTGTCAGGTGATGATTGAAGGGCCGGGTCATGTGCCGATGCACAAGATTAAGGCCAATATGGATAAACAGCTGGAAGTGTGTGGCGAAGCACCTTTTTACACATTAGGCCCCCTCACGACAGACATTGCACCGGGTTATGATCATATCACTTCCGGCATTGGTGCCGCGATGATCGGCTGGTTCGGCACGGCAATGTTGTGCTACGTGACGCCGAAAGAGCATCTGGGCCTGCCGGACCGTGATGACGTAAAAACTGGTGTGATCACCTATAAGATTGCCGCTCATGCGGCAGACCTTGCCAAGGGCCATCCGGCGGCAAAAATCCGCGATGATGCGCTGTCACGTGCACGCTTCGAGTTCCGTTGGGAAGATCAGTTCAACCTGGCGCTTGATCCTGAAACCGCGCGCGACTTCCACGACCAAACGCTTCCAAAGCAGGCGCACAAGGTGGCGCATTTCTGCTCCATGTGCGGGCCGAAATTCTGTTCGATGAAAATCTCGCAGGACATCCGCACCGAAGCACAGAAGGAAGGTATGGAGAAGATGAAAGAGAAATACCGCAAGGGCGGCGATCTCTACATGCCAGCGGATGAAGTTACCCCTGCTGAGTAGGGAAGGGCTAAGAAGAGATAGACAGCGGCCTACGGGCCGTTGTTTTATTCGAAAAATACATTGCATATAATATTAGTATTTGATTTAATTGCAGAAACATTGGTTAATTTAGGTGTGTTTTGTGATCAGATTATTTTTATTGTCATTTATTTTTTTGAGTTCTATATTTGTGTTAGATAGCCCATCACAGGCTCATACAGACGATTGTGTCGAAATTACTTCAGTTCCAACCAGCATAACTTCTTCAGGTGTTTATTGTTTTAAACGGAATATAGGTACTAATATTTCCGCAGGCGTGGCTATCGACGTACAGGTGAACAATGTCGTAATCGACCTAAACGGATTTGTGCTTGGGGGATTATCTGCGGGGCCGGGAACAAATGCTACCGCTATCAGAAGTTCAGGACGACGAAATCTTACCGTAAGAAACGGGACCATTAGAGGATTTTTTATTGGTATCGATAATCTAAACGCCAACTCCAGCGGACATCTTTACGAAGATTTGTTGCTAGATAGTAACCGAGTAGCAGGAATAAGGCTTTTAGGTGAAGACCATGAGGTTGCTAACAACCGAATTGTGAATACGGGTAATAGCACTGCAAGCAATACAGCAACGGGAATACTTACTGTTAACCTGTCAAATTCGCTGATCACAGGCAATCTTGTTTCTGGCTTGGTTTTTGCGAACTTTGCAACAGGTATTGATTTGGGGTTCGGTAGTGCTGTTGAGGTTACAGGTAACCATGTCTACGATGTAAATGCTTTTAATTTTTCTAATGGTATACGAGCAAATGGTCTAAATGATGGTATTATATCAGGAAACCGAGTTTTAAATTCGAATGCGGCCGCAGGTGGCATGGGAATTATTGCAGTGGAAGCATCGGACCGAATAATTTGCTCTGACAATATAGTAAGTGGATATCTAACAGCTATTTCAGGTTGCGCCACCGTATCGGGAAATGTCACGCCATAAGCGAAGCTGTCGACGTCATCCGCCCATGTCTCATACCCTCATCATCATCTCAAACATGCTCTCCGCTCGCGCTTGTTTCTCTGTATCCATTTCACTTACGATGATCAAAAGCCTTTGGAAGTTTTAAGTGACCATTGAACCTTTTCTGAAATGCAAAGATCTCCCCGCGTCAGTGGCGTTTTATACCGAGGTGCTGGACTTTAAACTCGTGGTCGCGCCCAATCCTGACTCGGAGCATTTCGAGTCCCGCTATGCTGCTCTATCGCGAGAGGGGTCTATTCTTCACCTCAGCAGTCATGGAACCGAAGAGGGTGTCACTGTTGCAGAAATTTATATCCGCGTGGCTGATGTGGATGCGGTTTGCGTTTCATATTTAGCAAATGGC
>CALLHT010000018.1 GCA_938009335.1 uncultured Rhizobiaceae group bacterium | reverse complement strand
AATAAGCGCGGAGCTTTATTTTTTCACCGCTTTACGGATTTCGCGGATAACCAGAGACTGAACGCTTTTGTTTTTGTCGATGCCGACATGATCTGTCCCATATTTGGAAACATCAATTGTCCGTATGGAACCTTTAAACCCAGCACCCCGTCGATAATTTTTACCAGAGGGAATTTTGTAATTCACAACCCGCTTTGCACCCTTGTTAAACGCAGGTGGTTGCGGGAAACCGGGATCAAGGCCAATTACCAGCTCGACAGGCACGCCGGCCTTACCAAGCGCATTTGCAAAGCGCGGCGCTTCCACGCCTCCCAAGGAATGCCCGGCAATTACAATTGGATAAGAAACCTTCTTCTGCTTTGAACGCCGAATGATATCGTTAGCCACGTCTTGCCAAGCACCGTTTGAGATCGCACGCGCGCGAATGCCCTTGGCTCGCAGCTGCTTGGTCATCTGATTCATTCCATCGGAAAAAACATTCAAAAACCCGCGTATCATATACACTTCTTCTGCTTGCGCAGTGGATGCCATGCCAGATGCTAATATCACGCTGCCTGCCATGAATGACATACGAATTGTCTTGAACATTATAAACCCTCGGTTTTCATCTGACTCGCCCTTGCCAAATTTAGACCTTAAGCGCCTGAAAATTTCAAGACCCTACGTTATGCTAAATCAATTCGTTGGATATCTCTTCTAACCTTGCTCTATCCATTGTCTCTTGTGAACGGGTTTGTTAATCCAACAGCATTCACACAGGAATGATACCATGATCCCACGCTACTCCCGCAAGCAGATGACCGACATTTGGTCACCACAGTCGAAATTTCGCATCTGGTTCGAAATCGAAGCCCACGCGTGTGATGCATTGGCCGAGCTTGGCGTTATTCCTAAAGAAGCCGCTAAGACGATTTGGGATAAAGCAGGCGATGTGGAGTTTGACGTCGCCCGGATTGATGAGATCGAAGCCGTTACCAAGCACGATGTAATCGCATTCCTTACCCATCTTGCAGAAATTGTCGGCGATGATGCGCGCTTTGTGCATCAGGGCATGACGTCATCTGATGTGTTGGACACCTGTTTTAATGTGCAATTGGTGAAAGCAACTGACCTCCTGCTCGAAGGCATGGACGCATTGCTTGAAGCGTTGAAAAAGCGGGCTTATGAGCATAAAGATACCATTACCATTGGCCGATCCCACGGCATCCATGCTGAGCCGACCACATTCGGTGTTAAACTGGCGCAAGCTTATGCGGAGTTTGAACGCTGCAAAAACCGCCTGATTGCCGCGCGCGAAGAAATCGCAACTTGCGCAATTTCCGGTGCGGTGGGAACATTTGCCAATATTGATCCTCGCGTCGAAGAACATGTGGCAAAAGCGATGGGTCTGGCGGCGGAGCCGGTATCAACGCAAGTTATTCCACGTGATCGTCATGCGATGTATTTCGCAACCCTTGGAGTTATCGCCTCTTCTATTGAGCGTTTGGCAACCGAAATAAGGCATCTGCAAAGAACCGAAGTGCTGGAGGCTGAGGAATATTTCTCGCCGGGTCAAAAAGGTTCATCCGCAATGCCACACAAGCGGAACCCTGTCTTGACGGAAAACCTTACGGGCCTCGCGCGTATAGTGCGAATGGCAACGGTTCCGGCGATGGAGAATGTGGCGCTATGGCATGAGCGCGATATTTCGCACTCTTCTGTGGAACGTATGATCGGTCCCGATTCCACCGTTACGCTCGACTTCGCACTGGCTCGTCTCACTGGTGTGATCGAAAAACTTCTGGTCTATCCCGACAACATGATGGCCAATATGAAAAAGTTCCGTGGCTTGGTTCATTCGCAACGGGTTCTACTCGCCCTCACCCAAGCAGGGCTCTCGCGTGAAGATTCTTATCGCTTGGTCCAGCGCAATGCGATGAAGGTTTGGGAGCAAGGTAAGGACTTTCTTGAGGAATTGCTGGCGGATAAGGAAGTCACCGCCTCTTTAAGCGAAGATCAAATCCGTGAAAAGTTCGACCTCTCCTATCATACGAAGCATGTTGATACGATTTTCAGCCGCGTATTTGGATAATCAAACGCACCAAGTTCGATCTGAACCACTCTGGCATAAATCATAAATAGATCATGTATCATGGCGTTAACCATGATATTCATGAATATTTATAATTATTACATTATTTTAATTCAAAAATAATACAGTTTAATACGCTGTTAACCATACAAATTGACGGATTAACGGAATCTTAATTTAGGGATTCCCAGATTTTAACTTTTCATTTAGTTAAAGTTTAGTTCAAATTGTATGGAGTAGCCTCGTGAGCACCATGTCTGCGGCAGACATGTTCGTGCCTTTGGGTAGCGAACACGCGCGTCTAAACACCAAGTCAGCGATCGTCAAAAACTCATTGTCAAAAAAGATGTTGGGCGGTGCCATATTGGCTGCGTCTGTAATGCTTGCAACAAGGCTAAAGGCGGAAGAACAACCGAATGCCGAGGATATCGGCTCTGTTGAGCCGGACACTCAAACAACTGGCAGCATTTCCGCTGATGCGGGCACTTCCAACGGGTTTGGACTTGATCAGATACTCGGCAGTATCTCACCGGAAGATAACGCCGCGACGCCATTCCAGGTTGCTGCATTGGGCAACACGGGATTATTCGGCAATAGCGCTGCGGTCGAATTCGTCTCTGAAGCCGGAATCCCTGACGGATTTGTCACCCCTTCCC
>CALLHT010000017.1 GCA_938009335.1 uncultured Rhizobiaceae group bacterium | reverse complement strand
GCACGATAATCAATGTGCTGGCCAAAGCGATAAGTTGATAGATTGGATCCATTAGTGAGGCCTATCACTTTTGACCATTACGTTAAAGGTAGCATAGCAATACTATTCTGGAAGTTGTAGTTCGTCTCAAACAATCAAACTACAGCTTTGCCCGCACACCAGCCATTGAAGTTGCAAAAACGAAGGTTTTGCTTGACCTTCCGGTCACTTGGTACTATCACCCAGCCAACCTTCCGAAAGCTTGCGGATTTTTCGGCTCAGGATGATGAGCATGAAGCTGTAATGCTTGGAAAAAAGAAAACAGATTTTATCAGGATAAAACCATGTCCAGACGTTGTGAATTGACCGGCAAAGGCGTGATGAGTGGCAACAATGTCAGCCACGCGAACAACAAGAACCGTCGTCGTTTCTTGCCAAACCTTGTTGATGTAACGCTTATGAGTGAAGCGCTTAACCAACGTGTTCGTTTCCGCATCAGCACACAGGCTCTACGCACTGTTGAGCACCGTGGTGGCTTGGATGCGTTTCTTGCCAAAGCAAAAGAGGGCGAGCTTTCACAAAAAGCAAAGCTCATCAAAAAGCAGGTCGCAAAAGCTCATGCTGAGGCAGCTGCTTAAGTTCTGAACAGAACTTCTCAAATCTAAAGGCGGGCTGACCCCGCCTTTTTTAACGACCACTAGTGGCATCACCTAGGATAAAAAAATGCAGGATAACTCCCGTTTAATTCCATACATCATCGCAATGGTTGTCATCGTCGTGGCCGCCAATATTCTTGTGCAGACGCAATTCCAGTATTTTGGACTTCAGGAAGTCCTGACTTGGGGGGCGTTGACCTATCCATTTGCATTTCTTGTGAATGATCTTACCAACCGCCATCTTGGAAGTGCTGCCGCGCGTAAAGTTGTCCTCAGCGGGTTTTTGATCGCAGTTGTACTTTCCATCTGGCTTGCAACGCCACGGATCGCGATTGCGTCCGGGAGTGCGTTTCTTGTTGCGCATTTGATTGATATCAGCGTGTTTGACAAGCTGCGCAATGGCGCGTGGTGGGTGCCGCCCTTTATCTCGACTTTCATCGGCTCAGCGATTGATACAGCGATTTTCTTTTCTCTGGCTTTTGCGCCTGCATTCGCTGGCATCGATGGCGCATTTGGCATGGAAGATGGTTCACTTGGCTTTCCTGCAAGTGCGTTTGGTATTGCCATGCCGCTTTGGGCGTCGCTTGCGCTTGGCGATATGGTGGTTAAAGTCTGTGTCGGTCTTTTCGCCTTGATCCCGTATGGCGGGTTTTTAAAGGCTACCGCCGCAAAGCCAGCTTAATCCAGCAATTTGAATTCAAGCAATATGGTTCTCTGGCGTTTCGAAAAGTTATCGTCAGAGACCATGGTCAGGCGTGTAGAACCCTCTTTCGTGATTGAGACAGCAAGACCTTCTATGTTGTCGATCTCATAGTCATCATCGACATCAATTAGGATTTCTCCATCGAGTGGTTCGTTCGAGAATAAGTCTGCTTTTAAGATTTTTCGCAGGCGCATGAATGGACCTGTGAACGGATTGTAGTACCGTTCTAAGATCAACAGGTCACCATCTGGCAGAAAATGTGCATCCGTCAGGGAGAATCCATTGCGCTGTTTAACCGATATCTCTTTTTCAACTTTACCACCGGATATGATGAAGCCTTGATGATTGCCCTCGTCGTTAAGTGCATATTCTGCAAAGGCGAACAGTTTGCCGGAATCGGGATCCAGCGCGATTGCCTCAGGGCCCTTGTTGTCGGGGAAGTTATAGGGCTCAAAATCAACCTTGTACGCGCCGTCGGCGATGAGCTTTCGACCGCGCAAGTTTAGTCTTAGAATTCGATCATTGCGTTCATAGCCCACCAGAAACTGGTTCCCGGCAAGTTCAATCGACTCCGCATCCTTGTCATTTGCACCTGTAATGGTTTTGCCATTGGATGCCTTTATGCGCGTAATTTTCTCGCCCTTGATGGCGTTGGGCTTTCCGTCTTTGCGTTCAAGCAGTCCGGTGATTACACGCGCTTTGTCTGTGACTGCAATAAAATTATTGTCTTTTACAAATCGAATACCGGAAATCCCACCAAACTCGTCGTGCTTGCTGGTAAGCACCAGACCGCCGATGAACTCAAGTTTCCCGAACCGGGTTTCGGATGAGTTAACTTTGAAGGTTTCGATTAGTTTCGCTTTGATCTTAAGATCATCAGCAAGTGCAGCGGTTGAAAGAAAAGCAAGGCCAAGCGAGAAAGTAAGAAGACGTTTCATATTGGCCCTGGTTCCTTAGCTTGCCCGCTTCATTTTCTTGCGGGCGCCGGGACGTCCAGCAACCTCCGGATTTTCCTCAAATAGATCGGCAAGCTGCTCGGTGATTGCACCAGCGAGTTCTTCTGCATCAACGATTGTAACAGCACGCTTGTAATATCGCGTCACATCATGGCCGATGCCAATCGCAAGCAATTCAATCGGCGAATTGTTCTCGATATCTTCGATCACATGGCGCAGGTGACGCTCAAGGTAATTGCCCGGATTAACAGACAGCGTTGAATCATCAACAGGTGCACCGTCAGAGATCATCATCAGAATACGACGTTGCTCCGAGCGACCCATTAGGCGTTGATGCGCCCAAAGAAGCGCTTCGCCGTCGATGTTTTCTTTCAACAGGCCTTCACGCATCATTAGGCCAAGATTAGGTCGCGCACGCCGCCACGGGGCATCCGCTGATTTGTAGATGATATGACGAAGGTCATTCAGGCGACCCGGATTGGCAGGCTTCTCTCGCTTAAGCCACTCCTCACGGCACTGGCCGCCCTTCCAGGCTTTCGTCGTAAAGCCGAGAATTTCTACCTTCACGCCGCAACGTTCCAAGGTACGCGCCAGAATGTCTGCACAAGTTGCGGCAACGGTAATAGGGCGCCCACGCATGGAGCCGGAATTGTCGAGTACCAGCGTTACAACTGTATCGCGGAAAATCGTGTCTTGTTCCATCTTGAAGGACAGAGGGGTCATCGGATCGGTGATGATACGTGTTAGGCGAGCGGTATCAAGTACGCCTTCTTCCAGATCGAAATCCCATCCGCGGTTTTGCTGCGCCATCAAGCGACGCTGCAGGCGGTTTGCCAATCGGCCAACCACACCTTGCAAATGGGCAAGTTGTTTGTCGAGGAAGGCTCTCAGGCGCTCAAGCTCGGCAGAATCGCATAAGTCTTCAGCGGCCACTTCTTCATCGAACTTGGTGGTGAAAACGGTGTAGTCAAAATCTGGTGGAAGTTCAGAGAAGGGAAGGTCCGGACGCGTTGTTTCGCCTGGTGTTTCCTCGTCCTGATCATCTTCGTCATAATCTTCGCCACCTTCAGCTTCGGTGGCTTCCATCTGGCCTTCTTGCTCTTCCTGAGACTCGGATTCGCTTTCATCAGGCTCGCCGGAATCTTCGCCGGTCGATTCTTCGTTGTCGCGATCACCCTCTTGTTCGTCTTCGTTCGGGTCTTGATCGTCTTCCTGATCTTCGTCTTGCTCGGGCTCCTGTTCGCCAAGTTCGTCCGCCATATCGAAGGCGACGAGCACATCGCGAATAGCCTCGGCAAAGGCTGCTTGGTTTTCGATATCATCGCCAAGCGCATCGAGTTTTTCGCCAGCGCGTTCTTCGATCCAATCCTTCCAGAGGCCCACGACCTGATCCACACTTGACGGTGGCTTGTATCCGGTAAGGCGTTCACGCACGACCATCGCCAGCGCTTCTTCCAGAGGAGCATCGCTTTTTTGCTGAACGGCGGTGTAGTTTTGCTTAGAATATTTATCTTCCAGCATGTGATGCAGATTATTCGCCACGCCTTCCATGCGGCTTGCGCCAATGGCTTCAACGCGGGCTTGTTCAACCGCATCAAAGATTGCGCGAGCGTTATCACCTTCAGGCGCAAGCTTGTTATGAATTTTGGCATCATGACAGGCTTTGCGAAGCGCCATGGCATCGCCAAGGCCACGGGTTACGGCAAGCTGGCGGCGAGACATTTTTTTGCCGGGATCAGGCAAACGAACCTGATTGGCCGCCATGCCGGGTTTATCACCTGAAAAGACGACTTCCAGCTCATTGTCACCCGCGATTGAGCGCACGCAATTAGCGAGCGCCTGTTTTACGGGCTCGAAGTCCTGCGCTTTGGCGTTGCCGCGCTTGGAGTTATCGCCAGAAGATGCCAACTCATTCTACCAATCAGGCAACAGCCATGTTCATAACAGCATCGGAGATTTCTTCGCCGAATGCGCGTTGATAAAATTCACCAATTGTCACGCGTTCCAATTCGTCACACTTGTTGAGGAAGGTCAGCTTGAACGCAAATGCCAGATCGCCGAAAATCTCGTGGTTCTCAGCCCAGTTGATCACGGTACGCGGGCTCATAACGGTGGAAATATCACCGTTGATGAACGAAGAACGGGTCATGTCTGCAACACGCACCATTTTCGAGACCATCTCACGGCCTTCTGCATTGTCGAAAGACTTTACTTTTGCAGCAATGATGTCGGTTTCCTGCTCATGCGAAAGGTAGTTCAACGTTGTGATGAGTGACCAACGGTCCATCTGTGCTTGGTTGATCTGCTGTGTGCCGTGGTAAAGTCCAGTTGTATCCCCAAGGCCAACGGTGTTCGCGGTTGCAAACAGACGGAAGGCAGGGTGAGGGGTGATCACGCGGCTTTGGTCTAGCAGTGTCAGGCGACCGGAGGATTCCAAAACACGCTGAATAACGAACATCACGTCAGGACGACCCGCGTCATACTCGTCAAACACAAGTGCCACGTTGTTTTGATAGGCCCATGGCAGAATGCCATCGCGGAACTCTGTGATCTGTAGTCCGTCTTTCACGGTGATTGCGTCTTTACCAATCAGGTCCAAGCGGCTGACATGGCT
>CALLHT010000016.1 GCA_938009335.1 uncultured Rhizobiaceae group bacterium | reverse complement strand
GTGGGTATTGGACGTCAGCTTTCTGATAACCTTTCAGGGCTTGTGTCTTTGGGCTGGGACCGTGGTACTTCTACAGTCTCAGGCACGCAAACAGATAGCTGGACCCTTTCAGGTGGCTTGAACTACAAAGAAGGCGAGAATATTGAAATTCGCGTTGGTGGTGCGGTAGGTATTCTGGAAGGTGGGTAATCAACTGCTCTACCAAACAGCATCGACCAAGCGAATGCCGTTAACTATGAATTTGATGCTGACTTGTTGCTCGCTGTAACCGGTGGTGTGAAGTACAAATTCTAGATAGCAGTCTTATAACAATCAGAAGCCCTGCGTTGTACGCAGGGCTTTTTTTTACGAGCTTTTCTGGAGCGTCAAAACCCAGCCTTTGAGATTATTCTTTGGGATATGAGCGCCGTGTTCGCGGGAGATGATTCTCAGCTTTCCGGAAGCTTCCAATGCCTCCAGCTTGGCAGTAAGTGATCCTTCTTCATAAAAATGGTCATTGAGACCGATAATGATGATGCCGTCGGATTTTGTAACGCGTAACAGTTCGTCCACGGCCTCCGGCATGATATGGCCAAACGAAAAGACGCCAACCGCTGTTACGGCGTCATAATACGCATCCCCAACATCCAGAGGCGGTTGATTCAAATCGCAGGTGAACAATCTTTTATAGATTCCAAGAGTCTCTGCTTTATCGAGCATGCCTTGAGACAGATCACAGCCGTCGATTTTCGTAAAACCCGCTTGTGTCAGAGCAAGTCCTGAAAGGCCCGTGCCACACCCGACATCGAGTATCGACGCTTCAGCATTTATGTGTTTTGTTTTTAGAGCCTGCGCGCATCTGGCAGGCTGCTGATATTCCCCGGATTGGAGATCGCGGTCGTAGACCTTTGCCCATCGATCATACATTGCGCGGGTTTCTTCCGTAGAATCCAGCGTATATGCGATCTCGAAAAAGTTTTCGTCGGTCACGTTTCATCCTCCAATTCATGCAAAGACAATCAAAATCGTGACACTTTTGCAACAGCCACGCGGATTGTTTTAGTCTATACCGCTTTCACAAACATTGCCGTGTTTGCGCCACAAATTGGCTTCACCAGAAATTTATATTTTTCGTGAAGTAAGATGGCGAACCAAATCATGGCATTTGGCAACACACTTCACGACTGGGGAACAGGAACATTATGGACGCTAAGGTTTTCGACAAGAGCAAACTACCATCACGTCACACGACGGTGGGACCGGCGAGGGCGCCGCATCGCTCATACTTGTATGCGATGGGTTTGTCAGAAACCGAAATTAATCAGCCATTGGTTGGTGTCGCTTCCTGTTGGAACGAAGCAGCCCCGTGTAATAATTCACTCATGCGTCAAGCGCAGGTCGTCAAAAAGGGCGTAGCTGCTGCCAATGGTACGCCACGCGAATTCTGTACAATCACCGTGACAGATGGCATCGCTATGGGCCACCAGGGCATGAAGTCTTCACTTGTGTCTCGCGACGTGATTGCTGATTCAGTTGAACTCACCATGCGCGGCCATTGCTACGACGCGATTGTTGGCCTTGCAGGGTGTGATAAATCTTTGCCTGGTATGATGATGTCGATGGTTCGTTTGAATGTACCATCTGTCTTCATCTATGGCGGTTCCATTCTTCCCGGCAATTTCCGCGGCAGGCAGATCACAGTGCAAGATGTGTTCGAAGCGGTGGGTCAACATTCGGTCGGCAATATGTCTGATGAGGACCTCAAGGAAATCGAGCAAGTTGCCTGTCCTTCATCCGGTTCTTGTGGCGCACAGTTTACGGCCAATACGATGGCAACCGTTGCCGAAGCTATTGGCCTCGCACTTCCTTATTCGTGCGGCGCGCCGGCACCTTACGAAATCCGCGATCGCTTCTGCTTTGCCTCTGGCGAAAAAGTCATGGAACTGATCGCCCGCAACATTCGTCCTCGCGACATTGTAACCCGCGAAGCACTGGAAAACGCTGCTGCAACGGTCGCGGCATCTGGCGGTTCAACGAACGCAGCACTTCACCTACCTGCTATCGCGCATGAATGCGGTATTGATTTTGATCTGTTTGACGTTGCTGAAATCTTCAAACGCACGCCATACATCGCAGATCTGAAACCGGGCGGAAAATACGTTGCAAAAGACATGTTTGAGGCAGGTGGCATTCCGCTTCTCATGAAAACACTGTTGGAACATGGTTTCATCCATGGTGACTGCATGACCGTGACTGGCCGTACTTTGGCCGAAAACATGGAACATGTTACTTGGAACGACGAGCAGGATGTTGTCTATCCCGCCAACAAGCCGATCACCCCAACGGGTGGCGTTGTAGGGTTGAAAGGCAATCTTGCTGAAGATGGCGCGATTGTAAAAGTCGCAGGCATGTCGACACTGAAGTTTACTGGTCCGGCTCGTTGTTTCGATTCAGAAGAAGAGTGCTTCAAGGCTGTGACCAACAAAGAATACGAAGAAGGCGAAGTGCTGGTAATCCGTTATGAGGGACCAAAGGGTGGTCCGGGTATGCGTGAAATGCTTGCCACAACCGCTGCTCTTTATGGTCAGGGCATGGGAGACAAGGTTGCTCTGATCACAGACGGTCGTTTTTCTGGCGCCACACGCGGCTTCTGTATCGGCCATGTGGGACCCGAAGCTGCAGTTGGTGGGCCTATCGGCCTGTTGCAAGACGGTGACATTATCGAGATTGACGCAGTTGATGGTAAATTGAACCATCAGCTCTCAGACGAAGAATTAGAGAAACGCCGCGCAGCGTGGAAGCCTCGGGAAACCGACTATACATCCGGCGTTATTTGGAAATATGCGCAAACGGTTGGTATCGCACGCAATGGCGCTGTGACCCATCCAGGCGGCAAGGAAGAAAAACACTGCTATGCAGATATTTAAGCATCTAAAGAGCACATCAGCTGCGTTGGCGGTTTCGGGGATGGTATTCCTCGCGCCAGCGTATGCGCTGGATGCGTCCAAGATCATCAAAAAAGACACCAAGTCTTCTACCATTTTCCAGCTGTTCTTCGGTTTCATCGAAGATGGCAAAAGTGACGAGGCTTTTGATGTGCTGAAATATGCCGCAGATCAGGGAAATTCTGCCGCGCAGTGGAAGCTTGCCAAAATGTATGAGCGTGGCGAGCAGGGGGTTCAAAAGGACCCGCTGGAAGCGTTTAAGATGTTCCACAAGATCGCCGCTAAATATACATTGGCGCGACCAAATACGCCGAGCTGGCAGTTTAGTGCTGACGCGCTTTTGGCTTTGGGAAATTACTATCGCAAGGGTATTCCTAATACGATTGTTATTCCCGATACTGCGACCGCAACTACGATGTATACCACCGCCGCATTGGTTTTCCGCCATCCGGGTGGGTACTTCCAGCTTGGCCGGATGCAGATCGAGAATGATCGCGGGTTTGGTCAAGGCAAGATTGGGTTTCGAAACCTAAGGCAAGCAGAAGAACAGGGCCATGTGGGTGCAGAAGCGCTTGTGGGCTTTACGCTGTTCGAAGGCGTTCACACGAAACAGAACATTGTGTCCGGTCTTGTAAAGTTGGGCCATGCGAGACACCGCGCTACAGCGGATGACTACGAATGGATCAATCAACTGTATGAAGAGGCGTTCTCTATCGCCAAGCCGGAAGATCGCACAAAAGCCAATCAGCTTTTGCAAGAAAAGCTTAACAGGCAGTAGGTAAGTTGCCTAGAAGCCAATTGCACCCAAGAAGTCAGCTCTGTTTTGGAATTTTGAGCGCTTCGATGTCTGCGCGTTCCAACTGTTTTGGGCTTTGATTGATCAAGTTGTTCGCTTGCGGGCAAGCCTGCTTAAGAAACTTCCAACTGGTATTGTTCAGGACACGTGAGCAGGTTGCCATCTTAGACCCGTTTGGGGTTTGCATACAGATGGTTTGGCCTTCGGGAATATTATGATCTTTATACTTGCAGGTACAATCTTCACCGGCCAGTGCAGGAGAGATTGTCATAAACATAAAAACTGAGATCAAGATTCTACGCATGTGTGCAGTGTTGCGCGACATCAGGAGCTTGTCAAATCGGCACTGATGCCGATTTGATCAATTATACGCGGGCCGCGCGATAGAGTTGGATTTGGATCAATCAGAATGGCTGCTATGATCTGAATGATCATGGCCTGTATGGTCAACCGGGTCACCGGCAAGATTGCCTACTGAAAACATGACTTCAACTGAGCCAGCCTTTTCGAATTGTAGCGTGACCATTCTGGTTTCGCCTTCTGACATGGGTTCGGCGAGTTTCATGAACATCAAATGTTCAGCTCCGCGTTTCAACATAACCGCTTCTCCCGGGGGGATCAGCAATCCATCGCCCAGAGGACGCATGGTCATCACACCATCTGTCACTTTCATCTCGTGTACTTGTACCTGATCAGCGAAAGTCACTTGGCCGCTCAAAAGGCGGTCGGCTTCCGCCCCGGTATTCTTGATGGTTAGATAACCGGCTGCAACTTTTGCTGTCTTAACAGTCCCGCGAATGGTGGGCTGTTCAATGATGAGACTGCCGACTTTGGTTTCATTAGCGCTGGCAATTGCAAGAGCCAGCAGGCCAAATGCAGCGGTAAGGGAGAGTAGAAAACTACGTTGAATCATGAGGGTATTCCTTGATTGCGAGGGCGCGTAGCCAACGCTGATATCTGAGTAATATGTCTGGATTTAGGGTGTGTTTGCCACTAGGCAGAGGGGGGATCCAGGCAATTCAATGCATCTGGGCACAAGTCATGGACTTGGGCTGCTTTGAGGTTTGCGCTGTATCTAAAATCAACCGGGTACCTGACGAGCAGCGGCTCCGCTGCCGCGGTGTGCACAGCAAGCGTTTTACCAAGAACGCAAAGCGGGCAGTGGATATCACTGTGATGGTGCTCGTGCGGAATATCATCGGTATCCACCGTGAGGGTTTTCAATTGCCCATCAGCACAAATCACATAGGTAAACTTCGATAGCCCATCGCTGTGATCCGCAGTGCCGGTATAAGACATCGCAAAAGACTGTCCGACCACGGCAAAGGTGAGCAAAATCACCGCCGGTAGCATTCGGGCTATGTCGAAGAACATCCTCATGCCGAACATATAGGTGGCTGCTTGTTTAACCTGCAACCGTCAGATTGTCGCGATTGCGCACATTTTTTGCGGTCTAGGCTGTGATATCGACCCAAACAGGCACGTGATCCGACGGCTTTTCCCAATCGCGGGTGTGTTTGTCGACTTCTGCTGAGTTTAACAAACGAGCCGCCTCTGGTGACATCAACAGATGGTCGATACGAATGCCGTTATTCTTTTGCCATGCGCCCGCCTGATAATCCCAAAACGTATAGGTTTCAGCCGCATCCGTTACGTTGCGAACAGCTTCTGTCAGTCCCAGATTGCAAAGACGACGGAATGCTGTGCGGCTTTCTGGCCGGTACAGCGCATCACCTTCCCAGGCTTTAGGATCATGGCAATCTTCCGGCATGGGGATAACGTTATAATCACCAGCGAGAATGAACGCTTCTTCAAGGGCGAGTTTGCGCCGCGCCCAAGCCTCAAGGCGTTCCATCCAATTGAGCTTGTAGGGGAATTTTTCTGTTTCGACCGGATTACCATTGGGTAGATATAAAGAAACAACACTCAAACTGCCGCCATCTGTGCTAAAGGTTCCTTCAATAAACCGGGCCTGATCGTCGGTTTCGTCGGGCTCGCCATTTACAGCTGGCAGGCCGCGATTGACCTCATCAAACGGAAGCTTGGATAGCAGCGCGACGCCGTTGAAGCTCTTTTGCCCGTGCGTTTCCAGATTATAGCCAAGGGCTTCTATCTCTTGACGCGGGAAGTTCTCATCGACTGATTTGATTTCCTGCAGGCAGGCGATGTCGGGTTGGGCATCTTTGAGCCAGGCAATCAGATTGTCATGACGGGCCTTAATGCCGTTAATGTTCCATGTTGCGATTTTCATGAATACTGTTTTAAAGCGAAAAGCTCGTGCCGCAACCACAAGACGCAACAGCATTCGGGTTATTCACCTGAAAAGATTGCCCCATAAGATTGTCGACAAAATCGATTTCTGATCCGCCCATGTAAATCAGGGACATTTCATCGACCAGAATTTTTGCGCCGTGGCCTTCAAGGATGAGATCATCGTCGTTGATCTCGTTGGTGAGATCAAATTTGTAGGAAAACCCTGAACATCCACCGCCTTCAACAGAAATGCGCAAAGCAGTATTGTCGTCGTCTTTTGCAATAATCTGCGCTACGCGTTTCAACGCATTGTCAGAAGCAGTCACAGTAGCGGATGGGGTAGGTGCGTTCATGATTTCCTCAAAGAAATAGTTTTACAACCGCAACAATAACAAGCGTAGCGGTAGATGCGACAAAGGCGATGTACCAGTCTTTTTCCTTGTTTATCTTTCCTGTTTCGGCATGGAGTTTTGCATTCTCTATGTTCATTTGTCCTATTTCAGCCATGATTTTAGCAATCTCGGCGCGCATTTTATCATCAGCCAAACGCATTTCATCTGCAGTCATTCTGTTCTCCCTTCCCACAAATAAGGTCTCTACTTTCTAATATAGTCCCTCAGGGGACGGATTAAAACTCAAATATCGGATATACGTCTAAACAGGCGTTTAACGATTCGAAGGTTGCGGTCATGTCGTTTGAGCAGATTTCCCATGGGCGTGAGGGGTTGGCGCCCTATGCCTGCTTGGCGCAGCACAGTCGCGGGCGCTTGTTTCCGGAAAATGAAAGCCCAACCCGAACTCCGTTTCAACGTGATCGGGATAGAATTATCCACTCTACCGCATTCCGGCGTTTGAAACATAAGACTCAGGTCTTTGTGCACCATGTGGGAGATCATTATCGCACGCGCCTGACGCATTCCATTGAAGTTTCCCAGATCGCACGCTCCCTAGCTCGTGCTTTGCGCGTTGATGAAGACTTGGCCGAGTGCTTAGCGCTCAGCCATGATTTCGGGCACACACCTTTCGGTCATGTTGGTGAAGATGTGCTGGATGCTTTGATGAAAGAGGAGGGTGGGTTCGATCACAATGCGCAATCCCTCAAGATTGTAACCGATCTCGAACGCCAGTACGCGCAGTTTGATGGTTTAAACCTCGCATGGGAAACGCTTGAAGGCTTGGTGAAGCACAATGGCCCTCTCATTGGCGAGGCCGTGACTGGACCTATTTCGCAATTCAATGCAGTGTTTGATCTCGACCTTACTAATCACTCAAGTCTGGAGGCCCAATGTGCGGCGGTTGCAGATGACATTGCTTATAACGCCCATGATTTAGACGATGGACTGCGTGCCGGATTATTTACGCTTGATGATCTTAACGACGTTCCAATCGCTGGCGAAACACTAAAAGCGATTAAACAAAAATATCCCGATTTGGACAAAAGCCGGCAACGGCACGAGATCATTCGAAAACAAATTACAGCAATGGTTGAAGATGTCATCCTCAATGCAAAACGGAATTTAGACTCTGTAAAGCCGGAAACCGTGCAGGATGTGCGAAAATGCGGCGAAACGATTGTTTGCTTTAGCCCGCTAATGGCCGCAATGGAGCGTGAAATCAAAACATTCCTGTTTGATCGGATGTACCGCGCGCCCGAGGTGATGGTGATGCGCAAGGGCGCTGAGCAGATCATGCGCGATTTATTCAATATTTACACTCGCGATGTAAGTTCACGCCCGGAAAGTCTAACACAGTGGATAGCCGATAAGCCTGCCAAATCCGTTCGTCGTGTGATT
>CALLHT010000015.1 GCA_938009335.1 uncultured Rhizobiaceae group bacterium | reverse complement strand
GGCATCACCTGCTTATTTGTAAATAATGGTTGCGTTGGCTTTAAGCTGATCAAGATATCGCTTGGAAAGCTCTGTACCTTTGGTGTTAAAGCTTTCGAATTCACTGGATTGCGTTGAGATTTGCGCAGCTCGGTCATCATTCACCTGGCGCGTATTACAAACCGTAATGAATTCGACCCCTTTTTCGGTCTCTTTCGCTTTTGTTGAGCCTTTACCACCAAGGGCAGCCATTTCTGAGCGCCAGCGGTCCGGCAACTCAGGCTCCATAATGCGTGCGCGATTAATCACACTGACATCGCGCAAGCCTTTTGCCTTATTTACGGTCTCATCGCAGGACGTAACCAATTGCCTGAATGCTGTTGCTTCGCGTTTGCGCGCATTCAGTGCAGCCTGAGAACGCTTGTCTTTCGGTACGACAAAAACAACCTGCTGGAATGAATACTCTGTCAATTCAGGCTTTGCACTGCCGGTTTCACGAAGTTTCAGAATGGCATCCTGCTCCGAAAGCTGAGTTGTCTCAGCCTGAAACCGACCGTTGACTGCACGTTGCCAACTCATTTGCGTACGGATGAAGCCTTTGAAATGCTCTGCACCGACGCCCAGTTTGCCCAATTCCCGTGCCAATTGCGCAGGTGTAGCGCGGTTGCGTTTGGCAAAATTTGCAAATGCTTCGTCCACCTGCGCATCTGTTGCAAGAACCCTGCGGCGCTGTGCTTCTTGTAGTTTGATGATTTGTTCGATCATCTCTTCTTCGGCGAGTTGCGTTCGGTTTCCAGGCACTCGACGCAGCTTCAAAAACGCGGCACGGCGATTGAGATCGTAGTTCGTAACCGCGTTACGATTAACAACCATTTTCACAAAACCGCCCCGATCAGCAACAGCGCCTTTTTCGCGGATAATTTTTGCAGTGCGGACTTCTTCTTTTTTCTCGTCAGCGTCTGTGGCTTCTTTGGATGCGTCATCTACATCTTTGGACGTTGCTTCTGAGGTTTGCTCTGCTTTCTCGGCCGAAGCAACGGTTTTTGACTGCGTTTCGTCAACAGCGGACGTCGAAGAGCTGCATGCAGTCAGAACCAGCGCAGATACGCCTATGATAAGTGTATTTTTGAGTTGGGAAAACGTCATCATTTTCGCCCTTTGGTCCCCGAAATAATTCTGCTTAAAGCCCCAAATCTTGTTGTTTTTATGGTCTGCAATAAGCGTTCCTGGTTGCAACGTTATTCATCATCGCCGCCAAAATCAAAGGATCTGTTGAATCCTCCAACGGTTCTTAAGCCGACTGAGAAACTGAAACGGTGTTCGTTTGCAGCACCAGTGAAATCTGGGTTGAGATTTCTGTAACTTGCCGTGAATGAGAAGCAATCGTCACTATACGCGAGACCGCCTCCCCAGCTTGAAAATTCATGGTCAACAATATCATATCGTGCAGATCCAAATGCACGCCAATTTTCATCTAATCTCAGACTTGCTGAGCCAGAAACTTCGTGTCTATCCCGGGGGTCATCGCGAAGGATACTAACACTATCCAGATAATTGGGTTGCGCTTCTGTGAATGCGTAAGCGCCGATAAATGTGAACCCTTTCGAAATTACCCGTGTCGAAACTTCAGCGCGGTTTAGACCAAGATCCGCTTCGTTCAATCTAACACCTGCGCCCACGGTGACCCCTTCACCATTATCCAATTGGATAGACGCAACGTAGTCAGATCGATCGGTTTCCAGACCGGACTCCTGTCCAACATTCACAAGATCATTCGTTGCCGCAAAGGAGTTTTCACCATCAAGGTGGAACGATTGTCCTGCCACTATGTCCAGTGAAGCGCCAGAAAGGAAGCTGGCGGAATAACGAAAACCAACATTGGCGCGCGTCCCGCCTTCAACCCGGTCAAAGCCAGAGAATTTATTCTGTTCAAACAGATTACTCGCATCAAATACCAAGCTCTGCGCATCTTCATTGGCGAACTGACCGATATCGTCTTCGTCAGGTCGGACAATGATTTGAGCTATCGGCTCAAAGATATGGCTGGCGTTTTCCGTTTGGGCAATTAGCGGGTAACGAATTTCAAGCGATGCGGCTGGCATTATCCGATAAATCGATTGCTCCTGAAACAGCGGGCTTCCATCCGGGTTCGTGACCAAAAGCTCTTCGGGAAACGCTTCACGGAACTGATTGTTAGCGAGCACATTGATATCTTGCCGAATTGCGTCCGCTTGAACATTCACGGCAAGCGTACTTACAAGTCCGCCATCAGTTATTGCCGAACCTTTCCATTCAAGGAATGCGCTGGCACGTGTTGTATTGCCTTCGAGGCCGGTGAAACGCTCATTATCTGCCGGCGGACCTAAAGTGCCGTCAAAATTGGAAATTTGCGAAGCATCACGATCAATGCTGGTAATGTTAACATCGAGGGAGATTTGCCCCCCATCAAACTCTTCCCCTGAAACTGCGTTGTAATCCAGCAAGGGAAGCACAGTCGCCTGTTGATCACTGGCGGTTTGGTCTCCTGCGAAGAACAGCACGTTCCCAAGTTCATCCAAATTATCCGTTTGTACCAGATAGTCTTGTGCGCTCAGATCAAAATAGTTTTTCTCGCCGATACCTCTTAAGTAGATCTGGTTTGTGATGTCTCGGCCAGTAAAACCGTCAATTTCATAGGTGCGTGCAAAATTTTCATCCGTTTGCAACAATGCATTCCAGCCAACCTTCCAGCGCTCATTGATGTTAAACAAACCTCGGGTTGTGATTGCGTGGCGGTCATCCTCTGTGCTGTCAACAGTATCGACACCATTGTCTCTAACGAAATTTTCAGGTCTTTGCTGATCAATACCCGCATAACGAATGCTGTATTCGCCATTGGTTGTGCGATGTCGCCACTCTGCCTCGCCCAGAAAACCCTGTTCGGCGTAATAGGTGCCTGAAACGGTTAGATCATAGTTTGGGGCGAGATTGAAAAAATAACCCTGTTTATAGCCAAAACCAAGATCGCCAGACCCGCCAAAATCAGGAGTAAGGAAGCCAGACTTACGCTTGATTGCAGGATCAGCATGGGAAAAATGGCTTAGTCTAACGACCGGACGACCGAAAAACTCGAACGTAGCATCTTCATACTCGATGGTTCGTTTGTCATCATCAATCGTGACCTTCTTGGCTCTGATTTGCCAGAAAGGCGGTTTATCGGGGTTTTCTTCACAGGCCTTACAGGCTGTGTAAACGCCATTGTTGAAACTTGTGACAGTTCCGCCACGGCGATCAGCGCTTTCAGCTGCAATACGGGTGTTATCCGCTGTTTCTATGTTGAGGGCAGAAATAAACCCGTCACTAAAATCGTCGGTTACATCGATCTCGTTGGCGAAAATACGGTTGCCGTTAGGTTCAAGGATTTCGACGTTACCGAACGCAATGACTCGTCCGCTTTGTTGGTTATATTCAACCCGATCAGCAACCAAGGTTGTTCTGCCGTAAGCGATTTGCACGTTACCGGTAGCAATGACGAGATTGCGATCTGTATCAAACGTGAGATCATCGGATTCAAGTAAGAGCTGCTCTTCTTCTGAGATTGAATCGCCGTCACCAAATAGGCCGGTTTCAACAACTTGAGCTCGCGCGTTCGACACAGCGCTAACCGCGTCAATAACAGGCAAATTTGGTGCAAACACAAAAAGACCCGCCACAGAAACTGTCGCAAGCAACCGTTTCGCTACGTTCTCAACAGGCATCAAGTCAGCACGATTTGGCATTTTTACCAATTATCCGTCCTCCTGATGCAGCAATGCACTCATACCAAACAAAATCGCCACAAATCCAGGTGACCATGCCGCCACTACAGGCGGAATAACACCATTACTCCCCAGAGCTGTTATTAGACTCGTCACGGTATAAAGCACGAACCCGAACAATATGCCACCCAAAATCATCCTACCTACCTGCCCAAACCGTACAAATCTGAGGCAAACACTGGCTGCTACAAGCACCATCGCAAAAAAGAACGCGGGAAGTGCGGTCAAACTATGATAATGCACGAGGTAAGGTTTGCCATTTGTGCCAGATTTTTCAACCCTTTCAGCAGTTTGTCGCAGATCCCAGAAGGGAATTTCGTCCGGTTTGCCATTTATGCCAAACAATTCGTCTTGAGTAAGATTTGTGGGAATGTTTTCTGATTCAAGGTTAACGGAATTGCCCTCCGCATCCGTCTTGCGAACTGTGACCAAAAACCAATGGTCGCCACGGTGTAAAACGGTTGTGGCATCGATGCGTTCGACAAATTTTCCATCAGCATTGAAGCGCAAAACTTTAACGTTATCGAGCAGCGTTCCTTCGCGTCGCGCCAACTCCGCATTGATGACAGTGTACCCGCCTGTTGCATCCTCTTGCTTGATCCAATAGCCGCGCTGCGATGATCGTTTATTGAGCGGCGTTCCGGAAAGCACTTCTGCAGAAAGCTCTTTGGCGCTTTGTGAGGCTTTTATGGCAATCGGATTGTAAATTGTAGCAACCAAGACGCCGACAAGCCCCGCAGCAACACTAATGGGCAATAAAAATTGCCAGGCTGAGACACCTGCAGCGCGCGCAATCACCAATTCCAGCTTTTGGTTTAAATTTGTAAGCGTCATCATCGCAGCAAAAAGACAAGCAAACGGAAAAGCTTTTTCAATAAAAATCGGGGCTCTGAGCATCGCAATAAGGTACAACTGCCCCAAACTTACTTCATCGTTGCCACCTGCTTTTCGCAGTTGTTCAATAAAATCGACTGAAATGATTAAAAAGGCTAACCCTAGCAGCATGCCAATTAGGCTGCGCAAGAATCGGAGTGAAATGTAAATGCCCAGGGTTTTACCGATCATGCTTTTACCCCAGCTAAGCGCCGTCGGAACTGCTTATACATATCCACATACTGAGATGCATAGGCTGAAACTCTGCCATTCAATCGATCCAGATAGTCACTAACGGACTTGGGCAGCTCTGCTGGCTTGTTGGTTAAGACAAAGAACAGTCCAAAAGCGATGCAACTGAGGGGTAGGGCATAGACATAGACAACGGCTGCAGGGTCGTTTTTTAATGCTGTGACAGCAGAAAATCCGAGTGCTCTTGCAACCACCAATACAATCGCCGCAGATGTAATGGCAGATGCAAAGCTCTGGCGGCTGGATCGAGCTTGGCCGGAAAATGCTAGAATGATGAATATATTAGCAAAGGGCCACAGCATTTCTGAGAAGCGTTCGTGAATTTCCTGGCCAAACCGATTAGGCCTTGCCTGGTATATTTTGTCATTGGGGTCCGGGTTGAAAAGCTCCCAAGTCGGACGCTCTTTGGGGCGCAGGCTTCCCACTTCTTTGTTGCCGGAAAAGCTCGATAAATCAAAGGCATAAGATTGATACTTAATCAGTGTAACACTGCCGTCTTTTTTGCTGGTTTGTTGGATCTCGCCATCTTTAAGCGTTAGAAAAGCTCCGGCAGGTGTGCGAACTACAACACCTTCCTTGGCCGAAAAAATCGCTGAGCTGTCTTCTTCGCGGTCATCGGCAATCAATATGCCTTTGAGCAAACCCGAAGCGCCGCGTTCAGCAACGTGGAATGTGAGACCATTGCCAATGCTGTTAAATGTGCCTTCTTGCAGAACAACCGACACCAAATCTGCCCGCATTTCTGTCACAAGCTTTTTAACGTGTTGGAGACTGTAAGGAGAAACCAAATGCGCCATGATACCGGTCAAGATGCTGCAAATCAGGGCAAGGGCAAGAAGGGGTTTGCCGATGGTCCAGTTCGAACATCCGCTTGCGGTTACCACGACCAACTCACTATTGGCATTCATGCCGTTGATGGTGTGAATGGCAGATAGCATCAACGCCACAGGAACGATCGCCAGAGCAATGTTGGGAACCAGCAGCAATGTAATCGTGAAATAGGTCACGATGGTCTGGCCGTTCGAGGCAATAATATCGATTTCTTTCAAAGCCTGAACAATCCAGACAACGCCTACTAGTGCTCCAAGGATGATCAAGGAGGCATAAGCAGCTTTTCCGAAAATGTAGCGTTCGATCAATTTCATGATTTGCCCACAAGGACTATTTGCCCTCCCTGCGAGGGACAACAATTTAGGTTACCACGATCTTAATATTATTGCTTACAATTGGCTAAAACTTGACCAAGAAAGAGCGTTAATCAGTGGTTAATGTGGCGAGATTGCAACGGATTGGTCTCATAAATTGATGTTTCTGCTAAAAGACGCGATTTACCCCATAGTTTTGACGCTAAAACTCGACACCTTCTACGAATCTCCTAAGTATAGGATTGATTTTTTGAGTGCCGCGCTTTTGTCTGCTACCGCACTTTCACAACAATTCTGGAGATCTCATGGCAAAGCTTCCAACATTTTCATTTTCAAAGAACGCGCTTCCTTCTGGCGGCACACTGATCGCAATGATCTCAGAAGGTGCCGGACTGCCCGCGTCCTTGGCTTCAAGCCCGGCAAAGGCGCAGTTGGAACGTGCAATGAAAGTTGACAAATTCAGTGGCAAGAAAAGCTCCAGCGTCAATGTAGCTGGCGTCGAGGGTGGATTGGACAGAATTATCCTAATGGGGTGCGGAAAGCCGGATGCATTGAGCGAACCGGATTTGCTGAAAATGGGTGGGAAACTATTTGCAGCAGCAGGCAAGGCTGAAAAACTATATATTCTTACAGAGGGCGATCAGAAAAACGGCGTGCTATCGCCTGCGCAAACAGCGACTCTTGCAGCGGGTGCTAAACTGCGCGCCTATCATTT
>CALLHT010000014.1 GCA_938009335.1 uncultured Rhizobiaceae group bacterium | reverse complement strand
GGCAATACTCACCTGCCACATCACGGTTTCTATAGCTCTGAAATCACACCATCAGCGATCCATTGATCAAAACACTTCAGTGCAACGTCAGCAAATTCCGGATCGTTAATATGCGCATTGATTTCAACCAATTCCACATTCGCAGGACAATGGTCGCGCATTGCATGGATAAACGCAGCAAGACCATCTCCGTCATGCAAATCTGCTCCGGGTCTGTCCCATTCATGGCATCCGCCCAGTGGTAAAAGAAACTTCACGGGCCCAATTGCCTTAGATAATTGCTCGCAATGCGCTTTTGCGACCGCACGCCGTTCGTCCGCGTTTAATACAACAGAAGTGAGCAAGCGGTTATGGGCGTGTTGTGGATGGTCTTTCCATTTTTCAGGCATGGATTGCCAACCCACCAGATCGACCAAGTCATAGCACCCTGGCGCAACGAGTTGTGGAATACCGGCAGCCCCTGCATTGGTGAGTCGGTCTGCGCCTGCAGAAATTGCCGATCCATTAATATGATTGCCAAGTTCCTGCGTCGCAAAATCAAAGGCGCAAGCAAATGCACCTTGTTTTGCAAGGCTTTCAAAGGCACGCCCACCCATGCCTGTTGCGTGAAACACCGCAACTTCAAATCCACGAGCCTCCAATGCAGGCTTGAGAGACACCATATACGTAAGGACGGTTTTTCCGAACGAGGTCATGCCGATCAAAGGCTTGGATCTATCCAGTGGCTCAACGGATCGTGCCGCCCCTAATACCGCACCTGCTGCTTGGCTAAGTGAGGCCTTGCAAACGGAGTTCAAACCATACAGGCCACCGGCCCATAAGATCATCTGGGTATCTGCAGCAATACGTTCCGGTGGAATAAGTGGAGAAAAGGAAACCGTCGAGACAATGTATTTTGGAACCCCAATCGGCAGAGCCGAGCAGACATCCAACGCCAGATCGGTACCCATGGTGCCACCAAGCAGGATTACCCCGTCAAACTTTTGCTCTTGATGCAAACGTGCGGCAAGCAAACTGGCTCCCCGCGCCATGATCTGCATGGCGTGGTTTTCATCTTCGCTGGCAATTGCTTCATCAATGCTGCTTGACGCTTCACGGGCAACATCATGCTTGGAGTAGTCTGTAGGATTGACTGGATCACCCAACACACTCACATCCATAGACAGGACTTTACCGCCTTGATTACAAATAACCTGACTAAGATAACTCAGTTCATCGTCTTTTGTGTCGTACGTACCGACAATGAGAATTGTTTTGTCGCTCATATAAACTCAGCTTCTGCTTAAAGGGATCTTCATACCATCCTTGCCAACGAGCAATTCACCGGACCAAAACTGCTGAACCGCTTCATGCCAATGGCTATCATTAAAGGCGGGATCATCAGCCGGGATAAGGTGATGAAGCGCAAGCAAACCAACCTCGGCATCGCGGGCGATTTTTCCCGCGTCCGGCGCCATCGTATGGCTTGCCCTTAGATGTTGCTCAAGTGAGGATGCGCCCGGTGTCCGGTCCAGAATGCTTTGAATTCCGGCTTCAAGCATTGCTTCGTGAACCAGCACATCTGCGCCTTTTGAAAATTCGGCAAGTGGTGGAAAATAGCAGGTATCTGCGGAAAACACGGCGGAAGCTTTTGCACCATCAAATCGCAGCGCATAACATTCTGTGATTGGCGGATGATCGACCCGCAAAGAAGAAACTCTAATTCCTTCGATTTCAGCAATAGCACCTTCGCCAAATACATGCACTTCGACCATATCATGCAAAGGATCACGACCATCATCGGCAATACGGATGCTGTGATCATAATCCATGGATTGCATGAATCCATCCCAGTATTCCTGAATGCCGATGGGACCATAGATCGGGATTTTTCGCGTCAGACCCGTTGTCCAAATGGTGTATATCAGCGGGCCTAGTTCGAGCAAATGGTCAGAATGAAGATGGGTGATGAAAATTACATCGATATCCAGCAATTTGACACCGGCATCGACAATGCTGCGCGTAAGCCCAATGCCGCAATCAATAACAATGTTCTGACCATCCATTTGTAGCAATGACGCTGTTGGCATGGCTCCATCCTGCCGCACCGCGGGACCACCTTTGGTACCAAGCAATATGATCTGATCTTCCATGGGTGTCCTCATTGTTGAACTGTGGCAAGCGCATCATCCATGGCATTAAGCATGGATGAAACTTCCTCTTTGGAAATAACAAGCGGTGGAGAGAGAATAACGTTCGGACCGGAAATCCTGATCATTGTTCCCCGCTCGTAGGTTGCTTGATGGAAGTTCGCTATTGTTTCCTTGCCAGCAAGTTCTTTGGTCTCCCGATTTGAAACCAGCTCCATTGCACACATCAAGCCATGGCCGCCGCGTACATCGCCAATCAACTGATACTTGCTCTGTAAATCCAGCAATCCCTGATAAAGCTCGATGCCGCGTTCTGCTGCGTTATTGTGGACTTGTAACTTCTCCGTCTCCTGCAAACAGGCAATCGCCGCAGCTGCACCCACCGGGTGTCCAGAATAGGTGTATCCTGAACCAATTGCAGCCTTGCCGGTCGTGTCATGTTCAAATGCATCAGCAAGTTGACCATTGATCATCACCGCTCCAAACGGGAAGTATCCATTGGTAATCGCCTTGGCGGTACACATCATATCCGGCTTCACACCCCAAAGTCTTGATCCGGACCAAGCTCCAGTTCTGCCGTAGGCGGTGATGACCTCATCCGCAATCAGAAGAATGCCGTGTTTGTCGCAAATTTTTCGCACGCCTGGCATGAAGGATTTGTGCGGAGGAATGACACCGCCTGCACCTAGAATGGGTTCCATTATAAATGCTGCGATGGTTCCCGGATCTTGAAATGCAATTTCATTCTCAAGTGCAGCAAGACATAAAGACGAGAGCCTTTCCGGGTCTTTTTCATTGAATGGATTACGATACGTATAGGGTGCAGGAATGTGATAGCATCCGGGCATCAATGGTTCATACTGTGTACGAAAATTGGCGTTCCCATTGACGGAAGCGCCGCCTGTATGAGTGCCATGATAGCCTTTTTTAAGGCTCAGGAATTTGACCCTTCCCGGTTCGCCATTCAGTTTATGAAACTGCCTCGCCAAGCGCAGCGCAATCTCGACACTATCCGACCCACCTGACGTGAAGAAACACCGTTTCATTTCTTCAGGCGCGAAAAACTCCTGAAGCATGTAACTCAGTTCAATGACCTTGTCGTTGGTGGTGCCCCGAAACGTTGAATAATACGGCAGTTGGTTCAATTGATCGGCTATCGCCTGTTTTACCGGATTACAAGAATAGCCAAGATTGACATTCCATAGCCCGCCAACACCGTCGATCAGTTCATTGCCATCAACATCTACAATTGAGCACCCTTCGCCACCCGTGATGATCGCGGGAGGTTTTGCCTGCATCTCTGCAGGATGAGCCATAGGATGCCACAGATGACGGGCATTGTTCTCTTTCAGGAAATTTGAATCTTTCATAACTTGTCCGCGTCCTTTTGAACTGAGGCCCATTTTTGATCTATCTGCACGGGCACTTGCGCACCCAATTCCGTCGAAATTATCCGGCTTGTATCGATTGCCTTTGAGATGATTTTCAACTTTGACTCATCCGTCATTCTGAAGCGCGGTGTCGCGACCGCAAGGGTGCCGATTGCATATCCCGAAGCATCGAAAAACGGCAAAGCGACTGATGCCACTTCCGCTTCATAGGATTGGCTCATATGCGAATACCCAAGGGAAGAAGCTTCCCGCACAAATTTCAGGATTGTTTCTTCATCCGTATGCGTTTTATCGGTAAATTTCCGGAGTTTGGATCTTGATAAATTTTCCAACAATGAGGGCAATCCGAAAGCCAGCATTGCAATTCCAGAAGATGTGGCATGAAGCGGTAAAATTTCAGCCGGATCAAACCCTACACGGGCGCCGGATATGCTGCCGTCATAGTGGCAAAGTGACGACATCCCCTCTTCGGTGTACAAAGATGCATGCGCAAGTTCGCCGGTCTTCTCCGCCAAATCAGCAGTGTGAATTTCCACAATCTTGGAAATCGGGAATGTCTGTTCTCGGATCAAAGCAAGACGCACAACCGCAGGCCCCAGTCTGTACGCTTTTGTCTCCAGGTTTTGCTCAAGAAACCCGAGCGATTTCAAAGCCTTGAGGTAACGGTTCGTCGTTCCCTTATCGAAACCACTGAGGTTTTTGAACTGTGTCAGACCAATCTCAGGCTGTTTCATAGAAAACAGATTCAGCAGTCCCAAAGCGTTATGCACCGTTGCCATTGCGAGTAGAAAACCTCCATTCCTACTCCAAGGTTGACAGTATAGTTTGATACCGTCAATATAAAAATGAAACTATTGGTTCAAATAATGAACCATGTTTCGGGGAGGTATTTATGGACCAAGGAAGCATAGATGCTTTGCGATATGAGAAAGTCGCAGCGCAGAATATGTTGATAGGCGGCAAAGCAATGCCGGCTGAAAGTGGTTCTACTCTCAAAGTGATTTCGCCGATCGATGGTTGCGAATTGTCGACTATACCGGATGCATCTGTTGAAGATGTAGAATTGGCTGTCACAGCTGCACGCAGTACGTTTGAAGCGGGCAAATGGGCAAAACACCCTCCAGCTGCGCGAAAAAAAGTGCTGCATAAGTGGGCGGATTTGATTGAAGCCAACGCATTGGAATTGGCTGTACTCGGTGTCCGTGACAATGGCACAGAAATCTCGATGGCCTTCAAGGCCGAGCCTATGTCTGCAGCGTCTACCATCCGATATTATGCCGAAGCACTCGATAAAGTTTACGGGGACATCGCCTCCACCCCGCATGATGTGCTTGGCCTAATCCATTCAGAACCTGTGGGTGTCGTGGGCGCTATCATTCCATGGAATTTCCCATTGATGATCGCCGCATGGAAACTCGGGCCAGCGCTCGCTACTGGAAATAGTGTTGTTGTAAAGCCCGCTGAAACAGCCTCTCTTTCCTTGTTAAAGATGGCACAATTGGCGCATGAGGCTGGATTGCCAGAAGGTATCCTTAATATTGTCACCGGTAAAGGAACCGTTGCAGGACAAGCGTTGGCCCGATCCAGGGATGTTGACGTGCTCGCCTTCACTGGCTCAGGCATAGTCGGGCGCAAACTGCTGGAATATTCTGCCCAATCTAATCTGAAACGGGTGTATCTTGAATTGGGCGGAAAAGGCCCGCACATTGTGTTTTCCGACAGTCAGAAACTGGAAGAAGCCGCAAAAGCCGTTGTTGGAGGTATTTTCCGAAATGCTGGCCAAGTCTGCGTTGCAGGCTCTAGGCTTCTAGTTCAGGAAGACATCCATGATGAGTTCGTAAGCCATGTTGCAGAACTGACAAAAGCGATGAAAGTGGGCGACCCGCTAAAGCTAGACACGCAAATGGGTGCGCTCAATTCAAGCGACCATTTGGGAAAAGTTCTCGGATACCTGGATCAAGCACGAAAAGACGGTGCCGAGATTGTTACAGGTGGCAATCGAACCCTTGAAGATAGCGGTGGCTATTATGTGGAACCCACCGTGATCGACAATGTATCCCCCAACAATTCTTTGTTCCAGGAAGAGATATTTGGCCCGGTTTTAACCGTTACGCCCTTCAAAGACGAAACAGAAGCCATTGCGCTGGCGAATAATTCGAACCTTGGGCTGGCGTCTGGCGTATGGACTGATGATCTCAGCCGCACGCATCGGATGATTGCGGCAATTAAAACAGGAGTCGTCCATGTGAACACATACGGCGGTGCCGATGGTACTGTGCCGCTTGGTGGACACAAACAATCCGGCAATGGTCACGACAAGTCACTCTATGCGTTTGAAAAATTCACAAACAAAAAGACGGCATGGATCAAGCTATGAGTAAGGCGTCTTCTTCCAAACACAACCAAGACCTCTTTCTGTTTGAAGAACAAAGCCCAAATGCAACAATGTATTGGTCCGATAATAAGTATTCGGACACATTTGTGAGCGAATGTCCTCCGGACAAAAAGGTGAAAGTTCAGAACCTGTTCAATTTCAGACGTAAGCGTGGAGACATTTTATTTTCCTGCGTCATGCTCTGTTTTGCGATCTTCTTCCTTGCGTTTTTCTGGTCAGAAACCGGCTGGCACAAAAGAAAACTTCCCGATGAACTCGGTTCTTACTTGATGCATCAGTTGGGGTTGTATGAGATTGAGGGGCGCGTCACCCGATTTGGAAGAATTCTAAAACAATCTTGGGTCGCGCCGATGATTTGCCTTGCACTTTTTGTTCCGGCAGCAATCTGGAACATGCGTTCTTCGTTTTTTGCCAATAATTGGCGGAAACGATTTCAACTGCCCACAAAACTCAACTATGAACTCGAGCAATGGGTACGCGCACTAGAATTCATTGCCTACTTTATTGCATACACACTGTTCGTACCGGTCTTGGGTTACCTCTTATCAACGCTTCTTCTAGGCTTTTTGCTCACCTGGCGCTTAGGATACAGAACAAAAAAATGGGCAGGTATCAGTCTGCTTTCAAGCTTCTCGATTGTTCTGGTGTTTAGAACGTTTCTTCAGATTAAAACGCCGGTTAATATCTGGCTATATGACTTTCTGCCTTCGGCAATGAAGTCTTTCATGCTTACATATTTCTGAGAGGTCATATGGAAGCACTCACCACCGGACTATCAAACCTATTCGAACTCAACGTCATCATTGCCATCATCATTGGTTCTGTTGGCGGATTGATCATTGGCGCTGTTCCAGGCATTGGTCCGGCAATCGCCATTGCAATCCTACTTCCGGCAACCGTGTTTCTGGACGATCTTGTTAGCCTAGTCTTGCTCCTGGGCGTTTATGGTTCATCGATGTATGGCGGTGCGATCCCTGCAATTCTAATCAACACGCCCGGAACGCCCGTCAATGCGCTGACGACTTATGACGGGTATGCCATGACGCGGCGTGGAGAAGCCGCAAGAGGCCTCTCTCTCGCGTATTCCGCATCATTCTTTGGTGGGTGTTTCTCCATTATTGCAGCGCTCACAGCGCTCTTTGCTTTCGGCCCTTACTTAACAGATTTGGGCGCTTTGTTCGGACAACGTGATATCTTAATGGCCGCAATATTGGGCGGTGTATTGCTTATTGCCGCGCACCGCCAAACGATGGGGCTGGCAGCGTTGCTCTTTGCCTTTGGTTTTATAATTTCAATGGTCGGCAGGCAATCTACCCGGCAAATTGATCGCTATACGTTTGACATTGAATATTTATTCTCCGGCTTCAATTTGATCGTTGTGATTGTCGGCATCTTCGCTATTAGCCAGTCACTGATTTTGATGCTGGGTAAGGATAGCGATCCTCCGGAGGCAAGGCTAACCGGTGGTGTCTTGCGCGGGTTCGTTGAACTCAGTCAAAATAAACTCACCGCATTCTTCTCAGCCTGTTATGGCACTGTGATGGGTATCATTCCGGGCGTGGGTGAATTCGTTGCGCAATTCTTCAGCTATTCAACCGCCAGAAGTCTCTCCAAAGAACCCGCCAGATTTGGGCATGGGTCACCGGAAGGGCTGATTGCGTCGGAAACTTCAAATAATGCAGTGCCAGCTGCGGCAATGATCCCCCTTCTGGCATTAGGAGTGCCCGGAGAGGCGCTGACTGCAATGATGATGGTTGTATTCTTCGATGCGGGAATAAAACCAGGCCCAGATATTTTTGAAAACAATCCGGACTTTTTATTCAGCCTATTTTTTGCTCTCTTGATCATCAACGTGCTGGTGCTTGTTACATTGCTCTTTACGACAAAGCACATCGCAAAGATGATCTACATCCCAAACCGCTTTCTAGGTGCGCTCATTTTGATGCTTTCCTTCGTAGGCGTGTTTTCGATCCGAAACAGTTTCGTTGACTGCATCTTTGCAGCCATATTCGGTTACTTCGGATTTATTATGCGACGCCTCGATTGGCCACTGGTACCAGTGGTCTTGGGCTTAGTACTCGGTTCGATTATCGTGGAAAAACTTACCGCCGGTGCAGGCCAAATCCGCACATTGGCAGATCTTTTCAACCGGCCCGTTTCAGGAACACTCGCCGTAGCAATTGTTCTGATTTTGGGCTTTACTGTGTGGACAGCGTTCACACAAAAGAAAACAGAATACTGATTTTACAAGCTTTTAAGGGAGGAAAACATGAAAAAGCTTTTAGCAACCGCTGCGATTACCGCAGTAATGGCACTCGGCATGGGTTTGCCAGCCCAGGCTGAATATCCCGAAGGTCCGGTACAGTTCGTAGTGCCTTGGCCTCCAGGTGACTTTGAAGACATCCTGACACGCATGATTGCCGCTGACATGCAGGAAGCGACCGGCAAGCCTGCTTCAGTTGTCAATAAACCGGGCGGTGGCGATGGTCCATTCCCGGGTGCACTTGAGGTCCTGAATGGACCAGCGGACGGATCAATGATCGGTTCGTTCGTGATCGGTGTTCCGATTGTGGGCCCCAACATCGACATTGGCATTGAGAAAGACAGCTTCACACCGGTGGGCATTTTCATGACCTATCCGTTCGTTCTTGCTGCAAAAGGCGATGCGCCATACTCAAACATGGCAGAACTTGCAGCCCACGCCAAAGACAACGATGTGGTTCTCGGTCACTTCGGAGCCGGACTGACACCGACCCGGGCCAGCTTTGCAGCCGCAAAGAAAATGGGCTTTGAGTTTGCTGACGATTCAGCGTTTGACGCGTTGGATTGCAACACGCTCTCGTCTGGCGATGCAGACGTCATCAACACCACGCTTGCCCTGATTGAGCCCTGCTTGAAGGACGTGAATGTTCTGGCAAATATTGGCTCTGAGCCAATTGGAAAACTGGAAGGTGTCCAAACGCTTGCCGCTCAATCAGGCATCAATGATCTGGAATTGTGGAATGGTCTTTTCGTCAAGAAAGGAACACCACAAGAGGTAATCGATAAGATTGCAGGGATTGCGAAAGCCACTATGGCTGGCGATGAAGCACAGAAATTGATGAAAGATTCTGGCGTACGCGTTTACTGGCAAAATCAATCTGAGTCACAAGCACGGATCGAAGCAGACCGCGCAAAGAACGCCGAACTCGGTGAAATTATCGGCAACTAAGAACCATCAGCGATCGGCGACATGCCGGTCGCTTCCTCTATTCAATTAGAAATAAGAAACTCATGGATCGAATAAGATTGGGTATATTGCAAACCAACCACGACAAAAGTGTCGAAGTTGGCGATGCCTTTCCAGATGACGCTCATCGTTTTCGCGACTTATTTGATGAGCAGGAAGAGCGTTTTAAGTACCGCATCTACATGACAATCGGTGGAGAAGTCCCATCTGATATCGATGAACAAGATGCATACATGATCACAGGAAGTCCGCTGAGTGTATTGGATGACCACGCCTTCATGCCGGACCTATTAGAGTTTATCAAAAAATGTGATGCTGCAAAAAAGCCGCTCCTTGGCGTTTGCTTCGGGCATCAGGCAATTGCACTTGCTTTGGGTGGCAAGGTTGAACGCGCAAAGAACGGATGGAATGTCGGCATTGAAAATACCGTCTATCAGCAAATCAAGCCTTGGATGGAGCCACAGAAAACAGAAGTGCCGATGTATGTTTTTCACGAAGATCAGGTGACTGACTTGCCACCAGATTGCGAGCTGCTTGGTTCAAACAACAGATGCCGCATCTCCAGTTTTTCCAAGGGAGAGCATATTTTCACAACACAGTCACACCCTGAATTTAGTGATCCGTTTATGCGATGCGTTTTGGACTTCACGCGAGACAAACTACCGCTTGAGGATGTCGACAAAATTTACTCAAGTCTCGACCAGCATCAAGAAGGTGCGCTCTTTGCCCAGTGGTCCACCCAGTTCTTCAAAAGGGCAATGCAATGATTGATGACGGCTATCTAAATCTTGCTGATCATGACAGTTTTGCAAATGGAATTCCGCACAAAACGTTCGCCCGCCTCCGCAAAGAAGACCCGGTCTCCTGGACAGAAGGCGATGACACTGCGAAAGGCTTTTGGTCACTGACTCGTCACGCAGATATCGCTTACGCAAACCGAGAAGCAACGCTTTTCAGCTCCGGTCAGGGCATTCGAATAGAAGATCAATCCCGCGAAGAGTACTTGGCAAGACGCACCTTTCAGGAAACAGACCCGCCAGAGCATTCAGCAACGCGGCGGAAAGTAAATCCGGCATTTGCCAAACCGATTGTTGCACGCTTTGAGGAACTTATCCGAACGCTAGCGTGTGAGATTGTGGATAAAGCGCTCGAGAAAACCGAGTTTGATGCGGTTGAGGCAATCGCAAAACAACTTCCAATGATGATGTTGGGCCGAATTCTTGGCGTGCCGGATGAAGACCTCAATTGGCTGGTTGAAAAAGGTGATGCATTAATCGGCAATACAGATCCTGATTTCACGCAGCATGTCATCGACAAGGTGGATACTGATGCCTATCGCCTGATGCCATTTCGTAGCCCTGCAGGCGTAGAGCTATATGATTATGCAGATGATATTCTCGCAGGCACGAAGCCAATTTCTGACGACGGTGTCTTGTCAAAAATAATTCGTGATGAAGACGGGCTGAATGGCCTCGACTTTAAAAACTTTTTCTGCCTGCTCGTTGCCGCAGGGAATGATACAACACGATATTCAATCGCGATGTCACTCTATTTGCTTGCAACGCAGCCTGAACTTCTGAAGCAGCTTCAGGCAGACCAGTGCTGGGATACAGTCGCCGATGAAGTTATCCGGCTTGCCTCGCCCACTATGCATTTCCGCCGAACTGCGACGCAAGACATCACATTGCATGGCAAGACGATCAGGAAAGGCGACAAGGTTCTTTTATGGTTCGTTTCGGGAAGCCGGGACGAAGAAGTTTTCACAAACGCCGATGAAGCCGATTTCGCAAGAACCCCCAATCGACACCTCGCTTTTGGCCAGGGTGGTCCACACGTTTGCTTAGGAATGCATCTGGCGAAACTCGAAATTCGAATTGTCCTTGAAGAACTTGTAAAACGCATCACCTCTATCACAGCGATTTCAGAACCAAGCTGGACACGTTCAAACTTCATATGCGGCGTGAAGAAATTGGATGTTAGGGTCGAGGTTAAAAACTGATGGCAGGAAAAAAAGCATCCAGAGCCCGCGCGCTTTTTTGCGATTTATTGAATCTTCCACGCGGAAAATATGTGCCTGAAAAAATTGCTAAAGGCGGCGGGATCGGATTCGCCCGCGGTGCTTTTGCCGTTTCGTATGATCGCGATCTCCTTACAATACCTGGTTGTGGGTATTATGAGGGCCTACCGGATATGGAACTGGTTCTTGATGAAGAGCGACGAAAATCCTGGCAGGTTGGAACCGAAATTGCTCTGGGCAATTTGCATGTAGATGATGCCCCTTTTGGCCTGTGTGCAAGATCTCAACTCATCAGAACCGTCGATGAATGGCAATCATTGGGCTACTCTCCAATGATTGGTTTGGAAACGGAAGCGTATCTTTTTCAGCGTGACGATGATGGGGTCTGGCGTCCTTACGATACTCCGGGCGCATTTGTGTACGGCACGGGTCCGGCCAATGATCCCCGCGGAGTCATGGATGAAATCTGGGAAACAGCCTATGCAATGGATTTGCCGATCGAAAGCATGAATGGCGAGTTTGACAATGGACAGTTCGAATTGACGCTAAACTTCGACACGCCAGTCAAGGCATGTGATGACGCATTTTTACTCAGAACCATGTCGCGAGAAGCAGCCTTAAAGCGCGGTTTGCTTCTTACCTACCTTCCCAAGCCAATACCCGATCGTGGTGGATCGGGCCTGCATGTCAACTTCAGTTTCAATGATGCAGATGGTCAAAATGCGATAGCTCCAACTGGAGAACTGTCGAATTTGGCGAAGCACTCAATGGCTGGACTGATCCATCACCACGAAGCGCTGGCGGGTCTGTTAGCAACTACGGTAAATTCCTACGACCGACTGAACCCGGGCAGTATGGTAGGGTATTGGGCCAATTGGGCGGATGATCATCGATTGGTAACAACCCGATGTTCGACAAAATCAGTAAAGTCTGCTCGTCTTGAACATCGCATGGCAGATTGTGCAACCAATCCATATCTGGCTGTAACGGCGGTTCTTCAAGCAGCCAAACTTGGGGTTGAAGGGAGGCTTCCACTGCAGGCTGCTGAAGACTTGGATGGTATGGAAGATGTGCGCGAGAGGCGACATGTCCCCTCCGCGCTTGATAAATCTATGGATGCGCTTGATGCAGATGTAGCACTGCGAAACTCGGTCGGAAGCCTGCTCTGCGACGCAATGATCTTCATGAAGCGCGACGAATTTCGCAGACTTCAGGGAAAAAGCGTTGATGAAGTACGCGATTTCTACCTACCGTTTATCTGACCGTTATTCGAAGTTGATGCTGACTTCCCCAAAAGGTCCGAAGTCCGCATAAATTTCGTTACCATTAAGATGTTCAATCAGCGGTGTTATATAGTCGGTTGCGATAGATCCAACCACGGGTGACTTTTTCAAAACTACTGAGGGCCTTTTGTGACGAAAGCGTATCTGTATGGGGCTGGATGTGACTTTCATTATCCTAAACACCGTTAAAACAAGCTACATTATTTGTTCTCATTCTTGCCCACCAATCCACTTGTCACAAACGGCAATCTTTCTTATTAATTAACATGTGAACTAAATTCGCGTCAGACTTCAATAGGAATTAGACGAGGAAATTCGAGCTATGCAGTTTCATTTGAATGGATTTAAGCCGGGTAATTACCAGGTTCCTGACGCTGCCAGAAAGCCCTATCCTAATCCTCCTATTGAAGACTTGCCGGAAAAGGTAGATGTACTGATCGTCGGCACAGGTCCCGCCGGCCTGACCATGGCGCGTCAGATGTCTGAGTTTGCAGACATCCGTACATGCATCGTTGATATGATGCATGGACCGCTGCTGTTTGGGAGAGCTGATGGTATTTCATGCCGTACGATAGAAATTATGGAGGCATTTAACTGCAGCGAGATGGTTGTAAAGGAAACCTACCAGCTCAAACAAAATACCTTTTGGGAACCGGACGCAGCAAACCCGCAAAACATTAAACGCACTGAAAAAATTTCAGACGCAAGGGCTGGATTGTCGGAATTCACACATGGCATTGTTAATCAGGCGCGTCTGCATGAGTTGCTCACTCAAGGGATGGAGAATTCTGTCTCTAATCTTCGCCCACACTACAGCAGGGAATTTTTAGATTTACAGATTGACGATGATCTTGCGCAGGATTTGAATGCCTATCCGATAATGGCTCGCTTTAAGAGAATTGATGACGATGGCGCAGGCAAGATCGAGACGATTGAGGCACGCTTTATCGTCGGCAGCGATGGTGGCAGAAGCCAGGTTCGCAAAAGCCTGAATATTTCGCTTGAAGGCGATTCAGCGAACAAAGCCTGGGGCGTCATGGACATTTTGTTGAATACGGATTTCCCAGACATCCGTATCAAGAGTTTTATCCAGTCAAAAGATCATGGAGCGGTCATGACCATCCCACGCGAGGGTGGCTATCTGATCCGTTTTTATGTCGAGTTGGATTCGATTGATGCGGGTAAACGTGCATCAGAAATCCAACTAACGGAGAAAGACTTGATTGCAAAAGCGCAGAAAGTCTTTAATCCTTACACGTTGGATGTCAAAGAGGTCGCCTGGTGGTCGATATATTCTGTAGGCCAACGGATAGCAGATCGGTTTGACAATCGTCCTGAAGGCAGTTCTGACGAGGTTATTCCTCGGGCCTTTGTCGCTGGTGATGCTTGTCATACGCATAGTCCCAAAGGGGGGTGGGGGTTGAACACCTCTTTACCCGATACGTTTAACCTGGGTTGGAAACTGGCTGCCGTTCTTCAAGGAAAAAGCCAGCCAAAATTGCTGAACACATACAGCACCGAGCGACGCAAGGTTGCACAGCAATTGATCAATGCCGACAAGGAGCTTTCAAAACTTGTAGCAACACGCCCCACTGCGGGTGATCAATCCGAGAAGGCGAAAATTGATACGGCAGAAATTGAAGCATTCATGAAACGCCAAAGCGGTTTTGTAGCTGGAACGTCAATTGAATATTTCCCATCCTACATCTGCACAGGTCAGGAAAATCAGCATCTGGCTACTGGGTTCAACATTGGCCAACGTTTTCATTCTGCAGAAGCGATTAGGCTTGCCGATGGTCGTAGCCAGCATCTGGGTCATCTAGTCAAAGCAGACGGCCGCTGGCGTATCTTCATTTTTTGTGATGAGGAAGATCCAAGAAAGACATCATCATCGACCTACAAACTGATCGATTTTCTAGCCAACTCAGATACCTCTCCTGTTCGCAAATATACGCCATCTAACGCCGACATTGACGCGATCATTGATACATACATTGTGGTACAGCAGTCAGATATTTCAATGCCGGAATTGCACGACTATTTGCGCCCTGCGAAAGGCAAATATGGCCTACGCGATTATGAAAAGGTCTTCCATGCTCAAGGCGCGGTCGATGTTTATAAACTGCGTGGCATAAATCGCACAAACGGATGTGTCGTTATTGTCAGGCCGGATCAGCACGTTGCCAACATCCTGCCCATTACCGCACATGAAGAACTCTCAAAATTCTTTGATTTCTTCATGATTGAGCAAACATAGAACGCGACAACCAAGCAAAATGTTTGGGATAGAACCTAGGAGAATGAAATATCCACGGACCCAAAGGATCCAAAATCGGCGTGAATTTCGGTTCCCGATGGACATTCAATCGGACGAATGAAGCTACCCGATAAAATCACTTGTCCCGCTTCGATCTTTTGATTGTATTGCGCCATACGTCTTGCAAGCCAGACAACGCTTTCAACCGGATCATTCAGTACACCCGCGCCAAGGCCGGTTTCCTCAATATTGCCATTCGAAAAGACCATTGCGCCGACCCAGCGAAGATCATGTGCATTGATGGCATGATGTTGCGCACCAACCACAATACCTGCATTTGCAGCATTATCTGAAATCGTATCGCAAATGTTCCTTGTTTTACCTGTTTCAGGGTCCACGCGTAAAATTCTTGTATCTAGAATTTCAATCGATGGCGCAACATAGTCGGTTGCTGCAATCACGTCATCACGGTTGATATTCGAACCGCCGAGGGGTTCTTTCATGACGAAAGCAATCTCAGCTTCCATTCTTGGCTGAATAAACCGTCCCTTCGGTACGGTGGCGCCATCATCAAATACCATGTCGTCGAACAGAATACCGCTATCGGGAATATCAATGTTCAATGCATTTTGCATGGCTCTAGATGTGAGGCCGATTTTCCAACCAACGACCTTTCTCCCCTCCGCGATCTTTTGATCGAAAATCGCATTCTGGATCGCATAAGCATCATCCATAGTAATTTCAGGGTATTGCACGCTGAGCAGTCCAATTTGATTTTTAGTCTTTTCCGCTTGCAAGAGTTCACGGGCAGCTGTTGCGTGATCGGCGGGTTTCATGCTTCGTCCTCGATCGAATTTCTCAATGTGCCGATGCCTTCTACTTCGACTTCCACCACATCACCCGGTTTCAGAAACTGAGGTGGGTCCAGCCGTGCGCCTGCGCCTGTCGGTGTTCCGGTGATGATGATATCGCCGGGTTCCACAGTGGTGAATGTTGAAATATATGCAATCTCTTCGCGGATTGGAAACATCATCCGGCTCAAAGTGTCGTCTTGACGAACTTCGCCATTTACACGGGTTATGATGCGAGCGTCATCAAGTTGAGAAGGGTCCTCAAAGGGAACAAGCCATGGGCCAATGGAGCCGGAATGATCCCAGTTTTTTCCTTGAGTGACATTAAACTTCGCGTGCCGCACCCAGTCGCGAATGGTGCCTTCATTGCAAAGTGTGAGCGCTGCAATGTGATCATATGCGTCTGGTGCAGCTATCCGCCGACCTTGCTTACCAATCACAACAGCGACTTCGCCCTCGTAATCTAGTTTTTCACTTTCAGGTGGTCGGATTAACGGCCGACCATGCCCGGTAAACGAACTTGGAAAACGGGGGAACAAAGACATGTGCTTTGGCTGCTCGGTCCCATCTTTGTATTCGGCATTCCGATCAGGAAAATTCACCCCGACGCAGATTATCTTTCCCGGATTAGAAATAGGAATTTCATACTCAAATTCAGCATGCGAAACAGACATGTTGTCAGCAGCCTCAGCCAACTGATCAAGAGCACCTGCCGCAATTACCTCCTTCAGAGTTTCCCACTGCGGAAACTGATGATCTAGGGCAATCATCCCATCGTTAGTTACCGCACCAAAATGGGTTTTGCCATTGGCTGTATAAGTGGCAAATTTCATCGTATCTCTTTCCAAATTTCATTGATGACATCACAGGCGTTCAACACATCATCTCTAGTTGTAGCAAATTGCCCAACTTGAAACCGGATCATCTTGCGGCCTTGATGCAGACCCTGTGTCAGGTAGATCCGGCCATCATGATTGATAGCATCTAAAAGCTCCTGTTGTTTTGCATCATCATCAACACATCGAAAACTAAACAGGCTCAAGATCGGTTCTGTAACGATTTCAAATTCCTCGAGTTTTCTGATCCGTTCACACACTTCATTTGCCCAAGTAACATGATTGCGAATCCGTTCACGCAGCCCTTCCAGCCCGTATGCACGCAAAACAAACCAAAGCTTCAATGAACGAAACCGTCTACCAAGCGGTATTGTCCATTCGGAAAAATTCGTCACAGATTGCTCTGTAGTTTTTAAATATTCCGGCTCAATTTTGAGCGTACTGAGTTGCGCGCTCGGATCCTTCAGGAATTGTATAGAGCAGTCGAATTGCGCGCCCAGCCATTTGTGCGGATTAAAGACAATGCTGTCGAAAGTTTCAGCACCGCGCCAAAACTTATCCCGATGCTCCGGGCAAATCATGGCTGAACCCGCCCATGCAGCATCAAGATGCGTATAGAGATCTTCGCTTTGAGCAATCTTGCCAACGGCTTCCAGATCATCCCACGCACCAATTCCAGTTCCACCGGTTACTGCAATAATCCCAGCTGGAACATAACCCTTTTCCCTATCGACTTCTATCGCCTGTTTAAGACCCGCAATATTGACTCCAAAATTGTTTCCTTCAGTCGTGATCTTAACAAGGTTTTCCTGCCCAATCCCCGCAACCCAGCAAGCTCGGTCGATGGAAGAATGAACCTGGTTAGAACAGTAAATGCGTAGTTTTCGTTTATCTGCCAAACCTTCGCGATTGCCGCTCCATCCGGTTGCTCGCTCCCTCATGGTTAGAACAGCAGAAAGCGTGGCTGAAGAGGCACTATCCTGTATTACGCCTTTGAAACCTTCAGGAAGAGCAAGAGCTTGGCGCAACCAGTCAACCATCATTTCTTCAAGTTCGGTAGCTGCGGGAGATGTCTGCCAAAGCATACATTGGGATGCCATTGTGTTGACGATCATTTCGGCTACTGCCGAGGGCGGCGAAGAATTCGCCGGAAAATAAGCAAAGAAACTGGGATGCTGCCAATGTGTCATGCCCGGCATGATGATCTGATGAAAGTCGGCCATTATTTCATCCATGCTCTCAGCTTTTTCGGGAGGATTGAGAGCGATTTTCTGGGCAACTTCTCCGGGCAATGTCTGTGCACGAACCGGTCTGTCACGCAGGGTGCGATAATATTCAGCGCCCCAATCGGCTATCTCTTTGGCATATCTTGGATATTCGTCCCAATCCATCAAGCTACACCTAAGGCGCCACGATGGGCGTTGCTTTTAGTTGTGGTTCTGAAACCTCAACATCCACGAAATTTGAACCTTCCTCGAACCAGCTCTTTGGCGCAGGTGCGCCCCATAGCGTTTGCCGCTGCGGGTCTTTCAAATCCCATTTGATCGGCTCCAGATCAGGGTCGACAGTTTGATAGTCTGAACAATAAATCTCTGTTCTATGACCATCCGGGTCGCGAATGTAGAGGAAGAATGCATTTGAGATACCGTGTCGCCCTGGTCCCCGCTCAATGTTTGAGAGGTAACCCGTGGTCGACATCAAATCGAGTAGATCGATAATGTTGAGCGGCGTGGGCACCCAAAATGCAAGGTGATGCAAACGCGGTCCCTTACCGTTCGTGAAAGCAACATCATGCACGCCACCTTTACGATGCATCCATGCGGCCCATAGTTTTTTGGATTCTTCATCTTCCGTGTATTCAGTTACCCGGAACCCCAACTCATTATAGAATGCAACGCTTTTATCTACATTGGTCGAGAAGCAATTGAAATGATCGATGCGCAAGGGTTTCACGCCTCGATACAGCTCATATTTTTGATGAATGGAAGGGAGCTTCTCCATTGTATGATAAAACTCCAGCGGCATCCCAAGATTGTCGGATGTAAGCAGAGTGCGTCCCTGAAAAGGGCGTTCCGCCCATTGCGTATCACGCCCCTTTGACTGAAACCATTTCTCCGCATTGTCTAAGTCTTGCTCAGAATACGTTTTGAAGCCCATGACTTCAACCGTACCAGGGTTTTCTGATTTCTGCAGGATGACGCAGTGATGCCCACGTTCCTCCATGGCCCGAAGATAGACATGAGCTTGAGTTTCCGCGCTTACTTGCAGTCCAAGTGTATCGCAATAAAATCGTTTCGAAGCGGCTAAGTCTGATACGTTTAGACAAACGTGGCTTAGGCGAACAATGTTAACATCCGGATATAAATTAGGTGTTGGTACGGGCATTGCGGTTCTCCGAAATCATACACCAAGCTGCGGAATCTTGTGATATCCCGTAGCCAAACCAATGTGCTTTTGTTCCATATAAAATTCGAATGACCAATCTCCGCCATCACGACCTATACCCGATGCTTTCACCCCACCAAATGGTGTTGGTAGATGGCGTACATTTTCTGAATTTACCCAGATCATTCCGGCTTCAAGCTTTTCTGTGAACCGCATCGCCCGTGTGAGGTCATTGGTCCAAACGTATCCGGTTAACCCATACTGAACGTCGTTGGCTAGCTTAAGCGCTTCTTCTTCATCCTTAAACCGTATTGTTGTGAGGACCGGACCAAAGATTTCCTCTTGTGCAATGCGCATATCATTCTTTGCTTCGGCAAAAAGGGTGGGCTTAACAAAGAAACCTTTTTCGCCGTGGCGTTCTCCACCAGCAGTAATTTGAGCTCCTTCACTCTTTGCAACATCGAAATAGGAAGAGACCTTGTCAAAATGGCCGTCGCTGATAAGCGGCCCCAATTCCGTTTTCGGGTCCAGTGGATTGCCCACTTTGATTTTGTTGACGCGCTCTGCAAGTCGAGAAATAAACTCATCCGCAATACTGTCTTCAATCAACAAACGAGAAGACGATGTGCAGCGTTCGCCATTTAACGAATAAATCATGAAGATCGCCGCATCCAAGGCACGGTCAAGGTCCGCATCGGCAAAAACAACGACTGGGTTTTTCCCGCCCAGTTCAAAGTGAACACGCTTTAATGTATCCGCACCCTGTTTCATAATCATGGAGCCGGTCTTGCTCTCTCCAACGAATGCGATCGCTTTGATATCGGGATGCTCGGTGAGGGCTCTGCCTGCATCTTCACCGAACCCGTTCACCAGATTCCAGACACCTTTCGGCAATCCTGCTTCTTCTGCAATCTCTAACAATATTTTAGCTGTGATCGGAGAGAGTTCCGCAGGCTTGTGAACCACAGTGCATCCCGCAGCCAATGCAGGTGCGATCTTCCAAGTAGAAAGCATAAACGGTGTATTCCAAGGTGTAATGACGCCTATTGGCCCAATGGGGACACGTGTCGTCAGATTCATCAATGTCGCGGAAGGTAACGATTGGCCATCTCTTGCGGCGGGAGCCTTGTCAGCAAAAAATCTAAAATTTTCTGCGCCCCGCAATGCTGCTTTCGACATAAAGCGAAACGCCTGTCCAGTGTCCCAACACTCGCAAAGTGCAATCTCCTCAGCACGTGCAACAATCCCATCTGCGATTGCATGGAGAACTTTTTTACGCGCTGCACCATCCATGTCGCGCCATGCCGGAAAGGCTTCTTTCGCGGCTATAGCGGCCGCATCCACATCGTCTTTAGAACTTTTGGCAACAGAGCAAATATGCTCTTCGTCGACGGGCGAGGCATTATTGAAACTCTCACCAAAAACCGCAGGACAGTTTTCCCCAGCAATGTGGTTCATCACACCGTCTTGCCTAAAGCGTTTTAGATAGCCTGCAAGTTTTTGTTCATGATCTGCGAGATCAGCCATGTGCTAGCCCTCTTTCAAAAATTTACGAATTGAATTGGACTTAGGGCTCAGCGAAGCATCAATGTTCCGCATCTCGAGTGAAAGTGCGATCGGGAACTTTTCCATTGAAGGGTTTAGATACGCCTCTACCGCTGAGAAGATTTGTTGAGTGGCCCGCTCTCTTGTGTCCTGATCACGTCCCTCACGCAGCCGCACAGATATATCGATATACCCATTATCCGGGGCTCCATCTGCGATGGACACATGATCTGCTTTAAAAGCCCGAACCCGAACCCCTGCTTTGGGAAATACACCAGTTTCAATTGCCGCCAATCTGATACGGTTACACAGTTCTGCAATATCAATCCGGTCTTCCATATTAGCAGAATAATCTATCGTAAGATGCGGCATAGCTCCTCCAAACTAGTTGCGATGTTAAGGTCCTCCTAAGCACAAGTCAATTACTTGTCTTGTTAAGTATCTAAAAATCAGTAGTGTTAACGTATGTATGAACAAAAGATCCATGGCGACGAGATTAGAGAAACGTCGCGCGCTTTGCCAATCGCTCTGCTGCGGGCACGTGAAACGATGATGGCACCCATTCGGGTGATGCTAAACGATATCGGGTTGACCGAACAGAAATGGCGAATACTCAGAACGCTTGAGGAAAGCGGAAAACTTGAGCAATCAGCTTTGGCGGAGCGAGCCTGCCTTCTGCTCCCCAGCGTTACGCGAATTGCGCGCTCTATGGAAAATCAAGGGCTTCTCAATCGGCTTGGAGATGAGCACGACAGAAGAAAGGTAATGGTGGAAATCACTTCAAAGGGGCGAGGAGTTGTTCACGAGAACATTCAATTCTCGAATGATATCTACCGACAGTTGGAAAACCACATGGGCAAGAAAAAAGTAAATGACCTCTTAGATCTTTTGGAGGAACTGAGAGAGGTAGATCTCAAGTAGAGACGAAGACGATTGCATTTCGGCTTTAGCATCACACTTACGCGAGCATCTTGAAACTATGGCCTAACTGCTATCTGTTCTTACAGAATTTAGCGGAAAGTCCATTATGCGCACATTATTGATTACTTTTGCTGTTTTGGTTGCTCTGACCTCTCAATCTTTCGCGGATCAAGTTTGTGGAATTGGGGCAGATGAGTGCGACGTCGCTCTTGGCAAATACAACATAGAGCTACCTGAACGCGCTGACCCCACACAGTTAATTCCAGCGATGATTTACCTGCATGGAGCAGGTGGTAGTGGTCAGAGATCGCTGAAGAACCGCGAAATGGTAGAAACATTCTTGTCCCGCGGTTATGCGGTGATTGCGCCAAGCGGTTTGAAACGACCCAATTCCAAGTTTGGTCCTGGTTGGTCTTTCCATCCCAAGCGAGAAAAGCGACGCGATGAACTCGCCTTCATGAAGGAAGTAATGGCTGACGCGGCGAGTCGGTTCAACCTCGATCGGGATACGATGTTGATGACCGGATTTTCTATTGGCGGATCCATGGTTTGGTATTTGGCTTGTGAAGACCCTAACGTTGCAAAGGCATTTGCACCTGTTGCGGGCTCATTCTGGCGGCCACATGATGCCGGAACGGATTGCTCCGGCCCTGTTAAATTTCTCCACACACATGGATGGCGTGATGGAACGGTCCCGCTTGAGGGACGTGTTCTCGGTAATTTCCGCATCGAACAAGGCGACGTTTTTGTTGGCCTGCAAATCATGCGCAAGACCAATGGCTGCTGGAACCACAAAGCAGACCGCTATGACACCTCCGGCAAGTTTTGGAAACGCTGGTGGATTAAATGCACAGAAGGCAGTGCACTTCAGTTTAACCTATTCGACGGAGGGCATGGTGTGCCAAAGGGTTGGGCAGAAGAAGCAATCAACTGGTTTGAAGCGCTGGATAAGGCAGAACAGGGTTGAGTTGACCCGGTATTCTTATCAGTCTAAATAAAAACAGATTTCGTGGTGATTTCACCGAATTGCAACCACGTAAAATAACTGGCTAAAGAGGGAACGCAAAAATGCCTATTCGTATACCTGACGGCTTGCCTGCCCGAAAAACGCTTGAGAGCGAAGGCGTACAGGTTCTCAAAGAAACAGACGCTAACCGTCAGGATATCCGGCCGCTTCAGATTGGGTTGCTGAATCTGATGCCGAATAAAATTCGGACAGAAACCCAGATTGCACGTCTTATAGGTGCATCACCTCTACAGGTAGAACTTACGCTCATACGCATTGGCAGCCACAAATCGAAGAATACCGCAGAAGGCCACTTGCTCGATTTTTATAACACGTGGGATGAAATCAAGGACCGAAAGTTTGACGGATTTCTGATTACCGGTGCCCCGATTGAGACCTTGGAATTCCAGGATGTAAATTATTGGTCTGAGCTGGAGCAGATCCTCGATTGGACGACAACCCATGTTCATTCGAGCTTTTTCATTTGCTGGGGTGCAATGGCCGCGATCAAACACTTTCACGACGTGCCAAAATACGAACTCGATCAAAAAGCATTCGGCGTCTACCGCCACAGAAATTTGAAACCTACATCGCCCTATTTAAGCGGCTTTTCTGATGATTTTCAAATTCCGGTATCACGTTGGACGGAGGTTCGCTCTAAGGATATCAAAGAGCATGACGCGCTCGATATATTGATGGAATCGGATGTCACCGGACCTTGTCTTATTCATGAAGAGGAAGGGAATCGCCTCTATATTTTTAATCACATTGAGTATGATTCATCTTCGTTGAAAGAAGAGTATGACCGAGACATTGCCAACAATACGCCGATAGAAGTTCCGCACAACTACTATCCATCGGATAATCCCGACCTTCCGCCTCAAAACCGGTGGCGTTCACACGCACATCTTCTATTCGGGAACTGGATCAACCAAGTGTATCAAGGCACGCCTTACGATATTGGCGCAATTGGTAGCTAGATTGACCATTTTAGCTATTATATGTGAAGTATAATCTAGGAAGCCAGCTATGAATAAGCACGTGACGGCAACTGAAGCTAAAAACAAATTTGGCGAATTGTTAGAAACTGTGAACTCTCATCCGGTCTTCATTCAAAAGAATGGAAGAGATGTAGCCGTGTTGATGTCAAAAGCCGATTATGAAGCAAGAGATTCCAAGGCTGCAAAAAAGGCGCTGGTTCAAAAACTCCATGAGGAAAGTATCGAACGACATAGCGACGTTTATGAAGCTTTAGCTAAATAGTTTTCGAACATAGTATGAGCGAAACCTACTATCTCGATATCGAAGACGTTCTAGAAATCCATGAACGCCAAATTGCCACGTTTGGAGGATATCCGTGTGTTCGTGACGCTGGTCTAATTGAGGCTGCACTCCAAAGACCACAGGGTGGATATTACCGAGATATTATTGAAGAGGCTGCCGCAATGTGGGAAAGCCTAACAACGAATCGTGGCTTTGTAGATGGCAATAAACGAGTTGGATTAGCCTGCACATATATTTTTTTGGGTGTGAATAATGTCAAGATGATCGCATCTTCCAAAGACCTCCTCAAATTCATCTATCATCATCTTGAAACTGGCACGTTCACGAAAGACGTTTTAGATGCATGGCTGAGAGAAAATACAACGAGAAGCTGAAGCATGAGTATCGAAATTCGCCCCATCACTCCGAACATAGGCGCCGAAATTTTCGGTGCCAACCTGGATTCGGAATCAGATCTTGAAACCATCAATGCTGCGTTTGTCGAGCATTCTGTGATTGCAATCCGCGGTCTTGAATTGACCCCTGAGGATCATTTGTCGTTTGCCCGGACTTGGGGTGAGATCAATGTGAACCGTTTTTTCAAACCGGTTGACGGCTATCCGGAAATTGCGACTGTCTTGAAAGAAGCAGATCAAACCTCTGCCATTGGGGAAACATGGCACACGGATCATTCGTATGACAAAGCGCCGGCCATGTGCTCCATGCTTTATGCGAAGGAAGTGCCTGATGTGGGTGGTGATACATGTTTCGCATCTCAACATGCAGCTTATTTGGCACTATCAGACGGCATGAAGCGAACATTGGAAAACATGAAGGCTTGGCATTCTTCGCGTCACGCTTTTGGTGCATCATTGGCAGATGAAGAGGCTCATCAAGATGGCCGACTTGGCAATGAGGCTGCCGCGACGCAGGACGCTTTGCATCCGGTTGTCATTTCGCATCCTCTTTCTGGCAAGAAGTGCCTATACGTGAACGGCGATTTCACAACGCATTTTGAAGGCTGGACCAGAGAAGAATCGCAACCTCTGCTCAATCAGCTTTACGCGCATTGCTCAAGAGCAGACTTTACTTGCAGGTTGCGTTGGGAGGCTGGGACGCTGGCCATCTGGGACAACCGAGCCACCCAGCACATGGCAATGAATGATTATCCAGGTGAGCGACGGCTTATGCATCGTATCACGATCGAAGGCGTTCCCCTTTCCTGAGATCAGTTTTCACGCTAAGTAGGGTTAATGTTTCTACCATTCTTCCTTCAGCTCAAAGAAGCTAAAATTCCTGTTACCTTGCGCGAGTATTTGACGATGCTTGAAGCACTGGAACAAGGCCTGGTTACCTATGATGTTGAGGCGTTTTATTATCTCTCCCGCTCTGCTTTGGTAAAAGACGAACGCCATCTTGATCGGTTTGATCAAGTGTTTTCAGAGGCTTTCAAAGGGGTTGAGCGGGTTGGCGGAACCTCAGGGGTTGATCAGGTCGAACTTCCTGAAGAATGGCTCAAGAAATTGGCCGAGAAAAACCTCTCGGAAGAGGACAAAAAAGCCATTGAAGCGATGGGTGGTTGGGAAAAACTGATGGAGACGTTGAAAAAGCGTCTGGAAGAGCAGCACAAACGCCATCAGGGCGGATCAAAGATGATCGGCACCGCTGGTACATCACCCTTTGGGGCATACGGTTACAATCCAGAAGGCGTGCGTATCGGCCAGCATGAAAGCCGCCATCGTCGTGCAGTAAAAGTTTGGGACAAACGCGAGTTCAAAAACCTGGATGATTCTATCGAGTTGGGCACTCGCAATATCAAAGTTGCACTAAAGCGCTTGCGTCGTTGGGTGCGCGATGGCGCGGATGAAGAACTGGATCTGAACGGCACGATCCGAGCAACGGCAGAAAACGGCTATCTGGACGTAAAAACCAGACCGGAACGCAGAAACGCGGTTAAGGTGCTTCTATTCCTGGATATCGGTGGTTCGATGGATGACCATGTGAGGCTCGTCGAGGAACTATTTTCTGCCGCGCGCATGGAACTCAAAAATCTCGAGTATTTCTATTTTCACAACTGCCCGTATGAAGGCGTTTGGAAAGATAACAAGCGCCGTCATACCGAACGCATGTCTACTTGGGATGTGCTGCATACCTACGGTTCTGATTACAAGGCAATATTCGTAGGCGATGCCGCTATGAGCCCCTATGAGATCGTTTATCCGGGCGGCTCTGTGGAACATTGGAATGAAGAATCCGGTGAAGTGTGGCTGCGCCGTTTGACAGACCATTGGCGGAGTGCGATCTGGCTTAATCCGGTTTCAGAGAAAGTTTGGCGGTATACGCAATCTACGCAAATGATCCACAAACTGTTTGGCGGGCGCATGTTTCCAATGACGCTCGCTGGTTTGGATCAAGGTCTAAAAGAGCTGTCGCATTAAGCCTGAAAGTCTGACTTTAATCCTGAAAGTCTGACTTTAATATTGAGAACAGCAAATGATCTTCACGTTTGCCGTTGATCTCCAGATACTCGCGAACATACCCTTCTTCCACAAACCCGCAATTGGTAAGCAGATGTTTTGAACGTTCGTTACTGGGAAGTGTCGCTGCTTCCACACGTTCCAAACGCAGTGAATGAAACGCATAAGACAGAATTGCAGGAACTGCCTTTCGCATATGGCCCTTTCCGGCCTCATGCATACCCATCCAATATCCAAGCGTAGCCGACTGGGAGTTTTCGTAGCGAATACGCGTCAAACTCGCACCACCCAGCAGAGCGTTCGTTTCTTTATTGAGAAGAAAAAAAGTGCGACCCCAACCACTTTGCCGATGCCTTTGATATGCCGACAATCTTCGTTTGAAACCAACCGCAGTTAGATCATCGTCCGCCCAGCTTGGCTCCCAAGGGCGCAGAAACTCCTGGCTTTCATTGCGAACCTTTACCCACCGCTCGTAGTGACCGGAATTTGGAGGCTCCAAAACAAGATCGGAATTTGGAACATCGATGGCTTGCCGCAATAGTCGGGTTAATAGCCGCATCTTCAGTAATTACTCGGCTGCTTGTTTGTCGGTTATGCCCAGCATGTCTCGAATTTCATCCAGTTTGGGCAATGGCCCCACCGGTCCCACGGCAGTAAGGGTCGGCTTTGATTCGTGGAATATTCTTCCGGCCAGATCACGAATGCGTTCTACGGATAAAGCATCCAATCTTTCCATTAATTCGTCATTGGGGATTTGCCTGCCAAACAGCAATATCTGACGCGCTATTTGACCCGCTCGCGAGGCGGGGCTCTCCTGAGCCATCAAGAGACCAGATCGGATTTGTGCACGAGCGCGATCCAACTCTTCCTGTACGATATCTTCGCTGGCACGCTGAAGCTCATGGACGATTACTTCGACGAGTTCTTTAAGGTCTTCAGGACCGGTTGCCGAATGGATTCCAAAAATACCAGTATCCGAAAAGCCCCAATGGAATGAGGATACTGAATAGCACAAGCCATGCCTCTCGCGAACTTCTTGGAAAAGCCTAGAAGACATGCCGCCGCCCAAAATCATGGACAGGAGTTGGGAAGCATAAAAATCTTTCACATGATATGCACGACCCTCAAAACCGAGGATCATTTGCACCTCATGATAGTCGTCATCGATCATGCATTCGCCGCCGATATAGGATGCTTCACGGGCTTCCTCCACCGGCGCGTTAGGAAAAGAGCTGTATGTATCTTCTGCTTGCTTCACCAAAGCATCATGATCAACCGCACCGGCAGCACAAAGAACCATGTTTGGGCCGTGATAATGTTGATCGAGGTAGGAGCGTATCTCGGCTGCAGAAAATCCATTCACAGTGTCCGGCGTTCCAAGGATAGGGCGGCCAATCGGCTGGCTACCAAATGCTGTATTTTGGAAATGATCAAAAACAAGATCATCTGGTGTATCTTGTGCTGCGCCAATCTCCTGCAAGATCACATGTTTCTCGCGAGACAGCTCTGCTTCATCAAACGTAGAGTTGGCTAGGATATCATACAGAATGTCTGCGCCTCGTGAGACTTCATTCTTCAACACGCGTGCATAGTAAGCTGTGGTTTCTACACTGGTCGCAGCGTTAAGTTCTCCCCCCACATTCTCGATCTCTTCGGCGATCTGAAGTGCGGAACGACGCTTCGTTCCTTTAAACGCCATATGCTCAAGGAGGTGCGCAATGCCATGCTGATTTTCATTTTCATTGCGGGAGCCAGCCTTTACCCAAACACCTAATGCAGCACTCTCTAGATGAGGCATTGGGTCGGTGATGACCGTCAATCCATTTGCAAGTTTTGTTATATTGATACTCATGGCTGGAACACTAATTGGCTGTCATCTTTTTGTCACGAAGCGTTTTTTATTCATCATCACGAATTGGTTGACGCGCGTGAATGCTTTTCAATGAAGGCTTCCACTTCTGAGACATCATTTGGTAAAACATGAAAGCGTTCTTTACGGGTCATCATATCGCCCATGCGTGCAGGAAGTTCAGGATATTCTCCGCTTGCTGCTTCAACTGCTGTAGGAAATTTTGCCGGGTGGGCCGTTGCGAGTGTGATCATCGGCGTTTTAGATTCTAGGTGTTGCTCAGCAACATGAATACCTACGGCTGTATGCGGGTCCACTAGATAGCCACAAGCCTCCATCGTCTGATTGATCTGGCCTGCAGTTTGATCTTCATCGCAAGCACCTGCAGAAAACTCTGCTAGAATATTATTCATGGTTGTCTCATTGATGGAGAATGACCCTGACTGTTTCAAGCTTTCCATCTGATTTCTAACAACCTCTGCATCACGCTCGCCAGCATCATACAACAACCGTTCGAAGTTGGAGGAAACCTGAATATCCATCGATGGCGAAATCGTGGGAGCAGTCTCTGCTTTCTCATATCGCGAAGTTGCCAGTGTGCGGGTCAAAATATCATTCCGGTTTGTTGCGATCACAAGATTCTCAATAGGCAGCCCCATGCGTTTGGCAACATAGCCTGCGAAAATATCGCCAAAGTTTCCGGTCGGAACCGTGAAAGATACCTTGCGACCGGGTGCCCCTAGGCTAACAGCAGCCGTGAAGTAATACACAATCTGAGCCATAATCCGCGCCCAGTTTATAGAGTTTACCCCCGAAAGTTGAAGCCGGTCTCTGAACTCAAGATTGTTAAACATGTCTTTGACAATCGCTTGGCACGCATCAAAATCGCCATCTATGGCCAGGCAATGTACATTTGCATCGGGAACGGTTGTCATTTGACGCTGCTGTACGGGTGATACTTTTCCATTCGGAAACAGAATGAAGATGTCTGTATTTTCACGACCCTTGAACGCTTCAATGGCAGCACTTCCGGTATCGCCCGAAGTCGCGCCCACAATCGTTGCTTTTTGTCCACGCTCAGCCAATACGTGATCCATCAACCGGGCAAGTAGCTGCATTGCAACATCTTTAAACGCAAGTGTGGGGCCGTGGAACAATTCCAGCAACCAATGGTTTTCATTAAGCTGAACCATTGGAGCGACCGCTGGATGATGAAAACTGGCATAAGCCTCATCCACCATTGTGTCGAAGGCAGATTTTTCTATTTCCCCTTCGACAAACGGAAACAGCACTGTCTTCGCAACTTCTGCATAGGGTTGACCTACCATCTCTGCGATTGTTTCGGCTGAAAGTTCCGGCCAAGTTTCAGGAACATACAAACCGCCATCGCGGGCAAGGCCTGACAGAAGGACATCTTTGAAGCCTAGAATGGGTGCTAAACCACGGGTGCTGACATATTTCATGGGTGCGCCAGAAGAATTGAGTGAGTTTTTAGGTGTAAACCATTTGATCGCCGTCTTTTAGACACTTATAAGGTATTGTTGCAATGAAAAAGGGGCGAGACCCCAAGAGATGCTAGGTGAGTACGGGACATGGGCTTCAATCAAATTGGGAAATTCCAAATCGGAATGGCGGTTTTAGGCCTGACTGCACTGGCAGGGTGTAATTCCGCTGGCACCGGAGGCCCGAGTACAACCGAACTCGTGAAAGATCTCGAACCGGGGCAACAATTGAAAATTGGAGAGGCTGATAAGTCGAAAGACTTGCGGGCTTTTTGTCCGAAAACCGTAATTCGGGCTGGTACTGAAACCTATCGAACGTTCGAAAATGGGGTTTCCAAGGATGATCCCGGCGCGCTTAGTTCACTTCGATATCAAGCAACGGTTCGCGAGGTTGCTAGAGAATGCAACTATAGTGGCGACCAGCTTAACATTCGCGTTGGTATCAAAGGGCGTGTGATCAACGGACCAACCGGGGCAACGGGAACCATCGATACCCCGATCCGCGTGGCTGTGGTTACGACAACTAAAGACGTTCTATATTCACAGCTTCATCAGGTACCTGTCTCAATTCCCGAAGGTGGCAGCACCGCTAAATTTAGCTTTGTGGATGGCAATATTTTCCTCCCCGCACCCGACAAGGAAAATCTTGTAATTTACGTTGGCTTTGACGAAGGCCCACCAGAAGGCGCTGCAACGCAGTAATTCGAACTTAATCATTATCGTTTACACCCGCGCCTGCTCCCATTAGGCGAGACATCTCACTGGCGGGAGCATATGTGCGCTGAGCAAACTCGAGAAGAATGTTGATCGATTCTTGACGATCTTCTGGAATGCGCTCCCTTCGTGGCGTTTCTTTTGTCGCTTCCGGACTAACCGTCATTTCACAATGTTCAATCGATTGACCGATCAAAGCACTTTGGTCGGCAATCGTTGCGTCATTGGCAGATAATAAGACCCTGTTGCCGGACCAGCTTAGCACCAAACTATTTTGTTTGATAACCTGCGCTATAAAAGGAACAAGTAGTACGGGCTGCCTTACTTCAAGTGGAAAACTACCAAGCCAACTACTAGAATCCGAAATCCAACTTCCGTTTCCAATCGGGCAAAAGCCGGCGTGATAGTCGTTGGGTTGCCCGATGGCCTCAAGATATTTCGCCAGCGCTTCAACCCCTGGAAGGTCGCGCTGCTCAAGCCACTTTACCGCAAACGATGCTTCTTCCGCCAAGCCCCATGGGAGCCCTGCACCCTTTGACGCTCGCGTCGCAAGATCCTGTGTTTCGCCCAAAGACCAAGTCATTTCTCAAGCCTCGGGAGAAAACAGTCGTCCGGGTTAAGTGTATCCAATTCATCAGGGTAAGGGGCGTGCTGATACATCGTAATGCGGACCCACCGATCCGATCTTGGATCGAATTTTGTAGCCCCGAAAAATGAAAGCTTACAGCGCAGCAAATCAATAGGAAGCATCTTCTCATCGATTGTGTTGTCGCGAATCTCGCCGTAAGGGGCCTCATCCAAAATTTGAAGCCGCCTGACAACATGCCTATGCTCAGGATGCCTGAGCAAGAACATAGCCATGGTTTCATCCGGTTTTTGATTAAGCAGCGTAAAGCGCAAACGCATTGCATCTCTGGCGGGGGAAAGAGCTTGCTCATACGGCTCTATGTCTTCTTCAAAACGCTCGCCAAGACGTGGCTCGAGTTTTTCTTCTGACACATACCAAACACGCGCTTGTGCAGATTTTGAATCAAAGGCGATGGCCTTTGCCCACCCGTAATGCTTGTGAATGGATTGCAAAACCTGTTCGACGGTTCGGCTGCCGTTAATGCGAAAAGCACTTTGTTCATCTGCTGACATGGTCTCGGCAAAACCATCGACCAAGTCGCCATACGGTTCGATTACCAAAGATACGGTTTGCTCTTGACCTTCAAGGCTCAAATTTTCTTCTGTCCATCGGGAAAGGGCTTTCCATGGATAAGAAGATTGCAGAATATCGGTACCAATAACGTCAATCAGCTTTTTTAGATCATCCTGAAGTGCCGCGATTTTTGGAATCTGAAGTTCGCTTTGAGAGTGCCAGTTTTGAGAGTTAAGCAGAGCACGTTTCACAAGCGTTTCAAAAGTAACAATGTCTTCTGCGCTAATGGTTTCAATGTCTGCAACTGTGGCGAAGGCGGCTTCTCTTGCGTTAATCCACGAATGAATTAGGGCAGGGTGCTTGATGAGAAATGGTGCCATCCCTAAGCCGGTTGAATTCCCAATACCCAATCTTCTACGTAACGGTTGGTTAAGTGGAACTGCATTGTCGCCACCTTTAACCTTCGCCATATGTTCCACCCAATCCGCCGCGAAGCATCGAATGAGCCAAACCGCTAAGAGTTCTGGTTGGAAAGAGCCTTGGAATTCATTACGGCCGGACCATTTTGATCGATCTGCTGCTCCAAATTTGCCGGACCCATATACTGCGGTGGTACGCATCAGATAGCCGACTTCGTCCAACCGCTCGGCTTCTGGTTGTTCGCCTTTAGACAAGCAATCGCGAACGTAGTCGAACAAACGTACAGACTTGTTGGCTCGTGACAAAACAAACTCGGTTTCACTTACACGGCCAGCTTCCTGCAGAGGCACATTTTTCGACAAACGTTCAATGTCTTCGGAACTCGGTTCTCCGTCATATAAGGTAAATGTTGCGTCCCACGCATCAGCAATGACGCGATCGGAACGTTTTTCCGCTGGCAAGTCATGCGCATAAACAATAAGAGTATAGGTTCTATCCGGCCCCTTGCATCGATAGGTAACGATACCAACCCCTTTGTCGTCCAGTTCATATATCGGGCGATCAACCGACCAATTATCACGCTTCATACGACGGAGTAAGACCCGCATGAAGCTTAATCTCGACTGGTGGAAGGAGCCAAGGCGCTCAAGGCGCATTACGTGTTCAGGCGGACGCTGCTTTGCAAAATCCGGGAAAAGACTATTGTGCTTAGTCACGAACCCCTCCAAGTGGCCCGAAATTCTCGTCATAGAATCGAAGCCAATTCTCACCCATAATGCCCATTACATCGGAGTGGCTCATGCCCGTATTCTTTAACCCTTGCTCTATGTTGTCAAAGTCCCGATTGTCGCAGAACCATTGGGGCATTGGCGGGAAGCCTGCATTGTCTTTTGAACCCTCGCCATAATCGATTTCTTTCGACCAGCGTCCGACACGCATCCACTCAACAACACTATCCGGTTGATCTTGGCAGAGGTCAGTTCCAATGCCGATATTATCAACACCCATTAGGTCTGCCGTTTTTGCGATCATATCGCAGAAACTTTGTAGCGTGCAGTCTGGGCCATCTTTTAAGTGATGTGGGTACATAGAGAAGCCAAGCATTCCGCCGGACTGACCAAGGGCTTTCAGAACATCATCAGATTTATTACGAAGTGCA
>CALLHT010000013.1 GCA_938009335.1 uncultured Rhizobiaceae group bacterium | reverse complement strand
ATCCAGACGGCTCAAATCGAGCATCATAACAATACTCTCATCAAAACGCGCCCACCCACGATCATCCAGCAAAGCTTCGAGTTCAGGTGGTGCTAATGGAGATTGACGAAAAACAAGTGGGCGTCCGAAACTATCAAACCGTCGTTTCGCAAGTTCGAGCCGAGCATCAACAAAAGCATGGTCTGATGGGTCGAGGGGGTTAACGGAGTTCAATCGCTTGGCGGGATGCCCCGCAGTCAGGCGTAGCGCCCAAGTGCCATCATAATGCGTAGACGTAGCCGGAAAGGAGCGAAAGCTAACCGCCTCAAGGCGCCTCACTTGAGCCAAAAACTGCATTAATCTATCCTTTTCGCCCCAGCGATTGAAACTCGTCTGTATTATCTAGCTTCGATAATCGCCATTAATCGCGACATATTCTTTTGTTAGGTCACAGGTCCAGACTTTCGCAGTTCCCTTGCCAATCCCAAGATCAACGGCAATTTCGATCTCATCTTGCCGCATAACTCTTGATGCGTCTTCCTCGCTGTAGTCGGGAACACGCTCTCCGTTCTGTGCAACGATAATATCACCAAATTGGATTTGAAGTTTGTCGCGATCAGCAGGCTCACCCGCTTTACCAACGGCCATGACGATGCGCCCCCAGTTGGCATCTTCACCAGCAATCGCCGTCTTGACCAGAGGAGAATTAGCAATTGCAAACGCAATGCGCTTGGCAGAGCGTTTGGTCTTGGCTCCGCTAACCGTGATACCGACCTGCTTAGTGGCACCTTCACCATCACGCACGAGCAACATAGAGAGCTCATGCATCACTTCTTCCAACGCCACCTTGAAAGACTTCAGCCGCTTATCATTGGGTTCTGTAATTTTCTTTCCCGCTCCACACGATGCCAACAGGACCGTGTCACTGGTAGAGGTATCACTATCAACGGTAACGGCATTGAACGTGCTTTTGGTATTGCGCGAAAGGAGCTTCTGTAAAACTTTATGATCAACAGGCAAATCTGTGACCAAAAAGGAAAGCATGGTCGCCATATCCGGCGCAATCATGCCCGAACCTTTGGCAATCCCGTTCAACGTAAAAGTTGTACCATCCACGTCAAAACTACGCGTTGCAAGTTTCGGATAGGTGTCCGTGGTCATGATTGCTTGCGCGGCTTCATGCCATTTTTGCTCAGACAAGATTGCTTCCGCCATCCGGATTTTTTCTTCAAATCCAGCAGTATCCAGCGGCTCGCCGATGACCCCTGTTGATGCCAAGAACACAGTCTTTGGACTACAGCCTAAAACTGCGCTGGTGGCTTTGGCCGTGAGCGCTACCGATTCCTCACCCCGTTTGCCCGTAAATGCATTGGCATTGCCGGAGTTCACAATAATTGCATTCGCCTTGCCTTTGGCCAGATGCTTACGGCACCAATCGACTGGTGCGGAAGGACATTTAGAAGTTGTGAAAACACCAGCAATTTCTGCGGGCTTGTCGAATTTTATCAAACACAGGTCTTTGCGGCCGACATATTTAATGCCCGCTTCAACCGCCGCCAGACTAACACCCGTTAACGGCGGTAATTCTGGATAAAGTTTTGGAGCAAGCGGAGAAACTTTCATGTCGCTAAAAGCCTTCGGTTTTTATGCAAACTGCCCATGGCAATGTTTATACTTGAGACCCGAACCGCACGGACACAGTTGGTTACGACCAACTTTGCCCCAACTTTCAATCGTTGCTTCGTCTACTTCAGGAATCGGGTCGCCGGATGGAGTCAACGCAGCTTGTTGCTCGTACATCTCGGTTAGCTCTTCTGGCTCCATTTCAGATTGTTTAACAAGTTCGACGCGCATCATTTGTGCAGTCACCGTCTGGCGAAGGTTGGCAAGGAGCGCCTCAAACAATTCAAAGCTCTCTGACTTATATTCTTGAAGCGGATCACGCTGTGCATACCCGCGGAACCCAACAACCGATCGCAAGTGATCAAGTGCAGCAAGGTGTTCACGCCAGAGATGATCCAGCGTTTGCAGCATGACCGACTTTTCAATGTAGTCAGTAATTTCTTCCCCGAAGGATTCAGCGCGTTCATCTGCCAGTTTGTCGGCTGCCTCAGTTACACGCTCGATAATTTCTTCTTCATCAATACCATCCTCATTTGCCCACTCAATGATAGGCAATTCGAGGTTGAGATACTGCATGATATCTTGCTGCAGATTGATGGTATCCCACTGCTCTGGATAAGCTTTTTCCGGGATGTGACGTGCAACCAAGTCTTCGATCAATTCGTGGCGCATGTCGATGATGGTCTCTGAGAGATCTTCCCCGCGCATCAGATCTTTACGCTGATCAAAGATCGTTTTCCGTTGATCGTTCATGACATCGTCGAACTTGAGAAGGTTCTTGCGAATGTCGAAATTCCGCGATTCAACTTTTTTCTGCGCACGTTCGAGCGCTTTGTTGATCCATGGATGAACAATTGCTTCGTCTTCTTTAAGTCCGAGTTTCTGCAGCATGCCATCCATGCGGTCTGACCCGAAAATTCGCATCAGGTCATCTTGAAGAGACAGGAAAAACTTAGAATGACCTGGGTCACCCTGACGACCCGAACGGCCGCGAAGCTGGTTATCGATACGTCGGCTTTCATGACGTTCGGTGCCGATCACATACAGACCACCGGCTGCTTTTGCTTCTTCCTTCAGCGCTTCAATGTCTTCGCGAATTTTCGCTTCCATCTTTTCGCGCTTCTTGGCATCGGCGTCCTCGGGAATTTCGAGCGAGCATTGCATTTCGAAATTGCCACCAAGCTGAATGTCGGTTCCTCGTCCAGCCATATTGGTGGCAATTGTTACAGCACCCGGAACCCCTGCCGCAGCAATAATTTGGGCCTCTTGTTCGTGGTGCCGCGCATTGAGGATTTGGAAATCCTTCAAACCATTCTGTTTCAAAATCTCAGCAAGATATTCTGATTTTTCAATCGATGTTGTACCCACCAAGATCGGTTGACGACGATCACGGCATTCTTGAACAAGCGCACCAATTGCCCGGTACTTCTCTTCCACCGTCCGATAGACTTCATCATCGTCATCAACCCGAGCAACAGGCAGATTTGTCGGCACTTCGATAACGTTGAGGCCGTAGATGTTTGCAAACTCTTCCGCCTCAGTCATCGCGGTACCCGTCATACCGGAGAGCTTGTCATACATGCGGAAATAATTCTGGAAAGTAACGGAAGCAAGCGTCTGGTTTTCCGGTTGAATAGAAACACCTTCTTTGGCTTCTAAAGCCTGGTGTTGGCCTTCACCATAACGGCGACCCGGCATCATACGCCCGGTAAATTCATCAATAATGACGACTTCATCACCGCGAACAATATAGTCCTTGTCTTTGGTAAAGAGTTTATGCGCCTTCAACGCATTGTTGACATGGTGAACAATGGATACGTTCTCGATGTCATAAAGAGATTCACCTTTGAGCAGACCGGCTTCCCGAAGATTGTTTTCGAGTTTCTCGTTACCTTCTTCGGTAAAGGTTACTGAGCGCTGCTTTTCATCCAACTCGTAGTCTTCATCCGCTATGTTTGGGATGAAGGCATCAATCGTCGTGTAAAGATCGGACTTATCTTCCAGCGGACCGGAGATAATAAGCGGCGTTCGTGCTTCATCAATCAGGATTGAATCCACCTCATCCACAATCGCAAAGTGATGGTCGCGCTGAACCATCGCTTCGAGTTCATGCTTCATGTTATCGCGAAGATAATCAAAGCCGAATTCATTGTTCGTGCCATAGGTAATGTCACAATCATACGCTTCTTTGCGTTCAGGCTCGTCCATACCGCCAATGATGACGCCCGTCGACATACCCAAGAACCCGTAAACTTGCCCCATCCATTCCGCATCACGCTGGGCAAGATAATCGTTCACGGTCACCACATGGGCGCCTTTGCCCGGCAAGGCATTGAGATAGGTTGGAAGCGTCGCAACAAGGGTTTTACCCTCACCTGTTCGCATTTCTGAGATGTTCCCGTCATTCAGGATCATGCCACCAATCAGCTGAACATCGAAATGGCGCATACCCAATGACCGTTTGGCTGCCTCACGAACTACCGCGAAAGCTGGAACTAGGAGATCGTCGACCTTTGTGCCTTCTTCGATCATCTTTCGGAATTCATCGGTTTTTCCGCGCAAAGCCTTATCGGAAAGCGCAGAGATTTCAGGCTCTAATGCGTTAATGGCCTCAACTTTTGGATAAAATGCTTTTAGCTCCCGATCGTTTGCGGAACCGAATATTTTGCTGGCAATGCCACTAAAAATGCCCATGAGGCCTCTCGAGAACGAGGGATCAACCCTACGATAGAATTTCTATTCACTTTTCCAGGCCCGCTTCATGTAAACCGCAATGCCGCACATTACATAAAAGTGTGCCGGGAAAACTGGACGTTCGAACAATCGACAGATAAGAGGGACAAAAGCCTATGTCAACGTCAGTCACGGGCACATACACTTTTGTCTGGTTGAATTTCGTTCAGGCAATAAACGCAAAACACACTTGAAGAATACTTGAAAGGTTTCTTATGGCTCAACAGCGTATCGCAATTCAGCTTAAAAAGTCCGCTATTGCTGCAGGCTTAGCCTTGTTTTTAGCAGCACCGGGTTTCGCTCAAGAAAACGACACCACGATTGTTGCAAAAGTAAATGGGGTTGAGATCACAGAACGAGAACTCGCTCTTGCAGAAGTTGATATGCTTCAACAATTTGCTCAAACTCCTGCAGAAGACAGACGCGCTGCGATCCTGAATGCATTGATCGATATCAAGCTTTTGGCTGCATCCGCTGAAGAAGCCGGTCTTGATCAAACCCCGAATTTCAAAGCCCGGATGGCCTTCACCCGAGCACGAACGCTTCACAATGAACTGTTTCAAAAACAAGCGCTGGATACGATTGCTGATGATGAACTTCAATCTCGTTATGACCTTGAAATTAAAAACTTCCCTCAAGCAGAAGAAGTGAAGGCAAGGCATATTTTGGTTGAAACCGAAGAGGCTGCCCGTGAAATTGTTGCGGAGCTTGATGGCGGCGCAGATTTCATTGAACTTGCTAAATCCAAGTCAACTGGCCCAAGCGGACCACAAGGGGGCGATCTGGGATACTTTGGCAAGGGACAGATGGTACCGGAGTTTGAAACGGCGGCATTTGCACTTGAAAACGGTAAGTACACAAAAGATCCGGTGAAATCGCAATTCGGTTGGCACGTTATCTTGAAAGAAGATCAACGCGTTACGCCGCCGCCAGCCTTTGACGAGGTTAAAGATCAGGTTCGTCAGATGATTGCCCGTGAAAAATATTTTGCTCTTACCCAAGAGGCCCGCAAGAAATTTAAATTTGAGGTTCTTGATGAGGATCTGAAAGCGAAAATCGACGCACTGAAATAAGTAACAAAATTATAGCCTGCTCCTTGTCTCTAGGAGCAGGTAACGGCTACGATCCGGTAGAAACCCGCTCTGCTTTTTCCGGTACTACTGATGCAGGAGCATTGGTAGCATTCGCTAGGCCAGACTGGGCTTCACTCGTTTCTTGGGCAGGAGCAACTTCCGCACTAATCGGATTGGCATCCCGTGTCGCAACTGGCGTTGCATTGTCAGGGGTAGCAGTTTCAGCGGCAGTTGTCGGTGTCTCCACCTTTTCAGCGGGAACTGCTGCAACAACCGGCTTTGGCTCAAGAATTCCTAAAACACCCTGCGTTGGACTTGCTTTGATGGAGGCAGACGTAATCAGAGGCTGGTCCCCCTGCTTGGCAAACGGATTGGATGCGTTGCGTTTTAGAACCTTGTCGAAGACGCTCTGGTCTTTTTCCTGCTTTTGATTGAAGGCCAACGCCAGGCTTTTTGGCATTTTCGCAGGTGGACAAATCGCGCGAGACTGAAAGCGTTCGCCTTCATCTGCATAGCGATTAAACACATAACGCTTTTCACAGACATCAACCTTGGGTTGCTTTCGCGTTACCTCAAAATGGTCACTGCCTTCTTTGAGCATCTTCCAGAATTCAAAATCAGGATGCCCCGCCTTCTTGGCCAAATTTTCTGGCGTCATGCGAAACGGGTAGGCCTGTATCTGAAAAGCTTTCTGCCCACCTTTAAAGGCCTCACGCGCCATGGCGTAAATTTCTTCCACATACTCATCAGTCATGGAATAACATCCGGCAGAAGAACACGCGCCATGGATCATCAAATATGAACCCGTGCGATCATTTGCGCGGTCATAGGTGTTCGGAAAGCCCATATTGAAGGAAAGATGATAACTGGAATTCGGGTTCATCAACCCCGGCGTAACATGATAAAATCCTTCAGGCGCCTGGCGATCACCCTCTTTGTGCTTTGGGCCAAGCTTTCCGGACCATTTGCAAATTTCATATGAATTCAGAAGCGCATAGCGCTTGGTATGGTCCTGTTTCCAGACTTCCATCACGTTCTCTTCCTTGAAGATACGCAACAGAATAGGTGAGCCAACGCTCATACCTTTGGTGTTCATTTTTTTGGCTAGGTATTCTGGAACAGCCTTTTCGTGCTTTGGCACACTGCTTTCCAACACACCATTGCATGCAGCAAGCATTGTGCCCGCAAAAACGACCGTCACAAATTTCGAAGCACGGAAAGTCAAACCAAAAACCCGCTAATAGCACCGTCTAAAGTAATCAGTGTTATAACAAGCATGTTGACAAGCGGTTACCGCACTTAAGTCACAATTTCGTCAGTCAGACCGGCAAATCAGAGATACCGTATTCGGGAGAAAGGCGAAAATCAGGCGAGGTTGCGTCCCATCGCAAGAAATTTCTCATGGCGTTGCTTTTTCAAAGTATCGCCGTCAAATTTCTGCATCTCAGCAAATGCAGACTTCAGTTGTTCATGCGCAGCACTAAAGACCGCTTCATGATCACGATGTGCACCGCCAAGTGGTTCAGGGATTATTCCATCCACAATCCCCAAGCCCAGCAGGTCTTGCGCCGTGATTTTCATTGTCGTTGCGATGTCTTCTGCCCGTGTTGAATCACGCCACAAGATCGAAGCCCCCGCCTCCGGCGAAATCACGCTATAAATGGAATGTTCAAGCATGTAGACGCGGTTGGCAGACGCAATTGCGATTGCTCCACCTGATCCACCTTCGCCGATGATGACAGAGACCATCGGAACTTTGAGGTTAAGACATTTCTCTGTTGATCGGGCAATTGCTTCTGCCTGCCCGCGCGCTTCCGCGCCCATTCCAGGGTAAGCACCTGCAGTATCAACAAGGGAAATTACAGGTAGGTTATAGCGCTCCGCCATATCCATGATCCGGATTGCTTTTCGGTA
>CALLHT010000012.1 GCA_938009335.1 uncultured Rhizobiaceae group bacterium | reverse complement strand
ACTGTCTCATCACAAAAACGCGAGGGAGTCGATTGCTAAGTGCCGTAATATTGCCGATACCAACGGACAAATTTTCGCAGGCCTTCGCGCAAATTGGTGGTTGGCTCAAACCCGTAGTCACGATTGATCGCGGTAATATCGGCGGCAGTGACTGGAACATCGCCTGGCTGCATGGGCAGGTTCTTGCGATTTGCCTTCACACCCAATTCGTCTTCCAGAATAGAAAGAAAGTCTTCCAGCTTTTCCGGATTATTATTGCCAATGTTGTAGACGCCATGCGGCGGGCCATCGCGCTCAACTGGCCCCTGTGTGGCAATGCGAATGATGCCATTTACAATATCATCGATATAGGTGAAGTCGCGAAGCATATCGCCGTGATTGAAGATTTGAATTTCTTCGCCAGCCAGAATTTTCTGGGTAAATGAGAAGTAAGCCATATCCGGCCTGCCCCATGGTCCGTAGACGGTGAAGAATCGCAGGCCAGTGAGCGGGATATCATATAAATGAGAATAGGTATGACTCATCAACTCGTTGGATTTTTTCGTTGCTGCATAGAGTGAAACGGGCGTATCGGCGCGATCTGTTTCCAGAAACGGCATTTCACTGCGCCCGCCATAGATCGAGCTCGATGACGCATAGAGCATGTGCTCCAGACCTTCCAGATGACGCGCGATCTCCAGCATGTTGACGTGGCCCACAAGATTGGATTGCACATAGGCGCGCGGGTTCTCAATGCTGTAGCGCACGCCTGCCTGGGCTGCCAAATGGATGATCTTTTTGATGGGTTTGCCGGATACGAACTGGTCCAGTTTCGCATTATCCGCAAGGTCAATCTCTGCAAACTCGAAACGCTCATACGCGCCCAGTTTTTCAAGTCGCGCATGCTTTAGTTCAGGCGTGTAATAGTCATTGAGATTGTCGATGCCATAAACCGTCTCACCGCTTTCAAGCAACACGTTTGCTACATGAAATCCAATAAAGCCTGCTGCGCCTGTGATTAGATAAGCCAAAGTCTTTTCCGAAATTGCCGAAGCCCTTGGAGGTTTTGCGTTCTGCGCACCGGAAAGTCAAAGAAAAAGGAAGTTTGAACCCGTCCCCTGGATCAAACTTCCTCAAACTTTTTACTTCCGTGCGGAAGGTTGCCCTTCCAGTCTCTTGGGGGTTGGTTTTCCCCTATTGTGTTCGATGCGTTTTCCGCATTCTTTTTAGTTCCGGTGCTTTGCGCACTCTTCTTGGTCTTATTTGGCCCTTTTGGGCTCTTTTATTGATCCCACACTTCTTTGGTGCGGTTGATCCGGATTGACGCGGCACCCGGGAGGAGGATAGGCACCGCGTCGCTCCCTGCTATCTTCGAATTAGTGTTTTGTGATCCATTCGCGAGCCGCACGCTGGGCTTTCGCGATCTGATCTTTTGTCATGTCCACTGCAATCTCTTCACGGCGAGCTTTCGCAAGCTCAAAGCCCTGAAAGGCTGCAATGTTAAACCATTTATGTGCTGCGACCATGTCCTGTTCGCCATCACGGCCGGTTGCATAAACCAGACCCAATTCAAAAAGTGCTTCCGGTTTATTGGTGGAAGCCATATCGGCAAAAGCTGCCCCTGCTGCATCAAAACGTGCCATTTTTTACATCCTCTTTATTTCTGCCCGTTTGTTTCGAGCCTTGTTGTTGTCAGCCTGTTTTTACAGTAGTGCCGGGTTGATCCCGATCTCGTTGTTCGATGAGGACAGAATGGCGGGGAAACTTAAAATCCGCCTTAAACGGAATGCTTAACGCAAACAAAACAAATCAAAAACGAAATATGAAGTTAGGATTCGATTCACTCTTGTGATTCAATAAAATCAATAAGTTACGTATATTTTTAGGGTTAATCGAGATTCACCAAGAAAGATTCGCGTAACCATTCCGCAGATTGATGATTCAAATTTGAAGAAAAATGGCGGTGTTGGGAGTGAGTGCATATCGAGATCGCCCTCATTCTTCACGTTCCAAATTTTGTGAACAGCTTCGCGCAAAACTCATATTGACGTTTACGTAAAAATACGCTTCTTTGATTTCAGATTTGGAGGACAGACATGAAAAAAATTATCTCAACCGTTTTCGCTGCTGGATTGGTTCTTTCCGTGAATGCACCAGCATTTGCTGATGTCATCGAAGGCAACTGGAAAACTGAAAGCGGCGAAACAGCCGCAATCTCAAAATGCGGTGGTTCGTTCTGCATCAAGTTAAAAACCGGCAAATACGCAGGCAAGAGCATTGGTAAAATGAAGGGCGCAGGCGGTTCGTACACCGGAACTGTAACAGACCCGGCTGACAACAAGCAGTATTCAGGTTCTGCTAAAGTCGGCGGCTCAAACCTTAAGCTTAAAGGTTGCGCATTGAAGATTTTCTGCAAGACGCAGAACTGGAAAAAGATCTAAGCTTACAGCGCAAAGACATGACTAACCCCGCTGCGGCGGGGTTTTTTGTATTCGCCGTTCTAACCATGTCTATTGCGGGCGGTGCCAGACTTTGCAGCGCACCCAGGTCACACCACTGATTTCGAAATAATCTTCGGCAGCAACAACAAAGCCTGCGGCTTCCGCGCGTTTTTCCGGCCCGCGAATTCTGGCATTCGCATCAAACGTCCATCCCCAGGCCTGTGCCGGAAAGACCTGCTCAAAATCAGCGCGGAACACCACGTCTTCGCGACCCGGGTTCTCGATGCCTTCCTTGAACTTGCAGTTAAGACCAACGAGCAGAAGGTTATGCTGACGCGCAAAAGCCGATTGTTTTTTCATCTCAGCTTCGGTGATCCATTCTTCACCCAGCAGTTCTGCCGTTGCCGGTTGAACCGCAAATGAGAGCATACAGGCTGCGAGAAGCAGCTTTAAAACCTTCATATTATCTGGCCTTTTGTCCAAAGAGCACTTTCTGCTGGTCTTCGTCTTTCATTTTAGCCTGCGTCGCCTGACGCTTCTCAATCCCAATCTCAAGCCCTTTTGCAACTGCGGGCCGCGCTTGCATCCGCTCCAACCATTTTTCGAGATGCGGGAACTGTTTGATGTCCTGCCCCTGGCGTTCCCACAAAATGGCCCAGCCAATGCATGCCATATCTGCAATGGAGTATTCACCCGCGAGATAATCACGATCTGCCAGTCTTGTATTCATAACACCATAGAGGCGGTTTACTTCGTTGGTGTAGCGATCAATCGCGTAAGGCACCTGTTCCGGCGCATAGACGCGGAAGTGGTGGGTTTGTCCGGCCATCGGTCCCAAGCCGCCCATCTGCCACATGACCCATTGATCCACCTCAACGCGGCCTCGCTCATCAGCTGGGTAGAACTTACCGAACTTACGCCCCAGATATTGCAGGATGGCACCGGACTCAAACACCGAGATGGGTTCACCATCCGGGCCTTCCGGGTCAATGATTGCCGGCATGCGGTTATTGGGAGCAATCTTGAGGAAATCCGGCTCAAACTGTTCGCCTTTGCCGATGTTCACATATTTAATCTCATACGGCACACCAAGTTCTTCCAGCATGACTGAGATCTTCCAACCATTCGGGGTTGGCCAGTAATAAAGTTCAATCGGTTTTGTCTGCTGCATGGGGAACTCCGTCATCTTTTGCGCCACAATAGTGCCTATTCACACAAGCACAATCACCTCACGGGAATTTCACCTCGCGATTTGCGTCTTGTGTTGATATGTAGATGGCAAATTTCAAATCGATAAGCGTTCGTGCCTTAATGATCCGCCTCAAAAAAAATCTCATTATTCTATGTGTTGTCGGCTCAGTGCTGGCGATCGGCATTGGCTTTTTCGGCCATATTCATCCGGCGTTCGATACGTTTGCACATTTCAGAATGCATTTCGCTGTCTGCTTGCTGATTGCGTTTCTGGTGTTGGTGTTTACCCGCCACAAAGTCGTTGCAGCTCTTGCGTTAGGTGCTGCGGCCGTTGGTATTTACACGGCTCAAATCGGTTATCCGTGGACCGCCAAACAACGTGCAGCACTTTCAGATAAGCCGGTTTATTCGCTACTGCATCTCAATCTTTTGTGGAACCACAATGACCCTGAGCCCGTCGTAAACTGGTTGAGTGAGCAAGATCCGGATATTTTCTCCCTGTCTGAGGTCTCACATGTTTGGGAGCCATATGTTTTGCGTCTGCATGATAAGTGGCCTTACATTTTTCATTGCCCGGAATATGGAAAGCGCGGCGGAGTGCGGATTTATTCCAAATGGCCAATGACGCCAAAGGGTGAATATTGCGGTGTGTTCGGCACCTTCGGTAAGACCTCGGTTAAGGCACCAAGTGGTGAGACCCTGACCATCGGTTCGTTACATCTGCGTTGGCCTTGGCCTGCAAGTGGACCGGAACAACTTGAAACCTTCATTCCGGAATTGGAGCAGCTGGCTGAGGATGTTCTCATCGCTGGGGATTTTAACGCAACGCCCTGGTCAAGAACGGTAAAGCGTTTCGCGCAAACCGGAGGATTAAATATCGCTTCAGGAATTGGGCCGAGCTGGTTATTTGAAGAGCTGCCGGGCGGGCTTGCCAGAATCGCAGGACTGCCGATCGATCACGTGCTACATAAGGGGCGGGTTCATGTGCTCAGTACCGAGCGATTGGAGTATGTTGGTTCAGACCATTTCCCCATTTTGGTGCGGTTTCAAATATCCGAGTGATGTAAAAAAATCACAAGTCTATTTTACCGGTTCGAAACCAAGCCCCTCACAGAAAGTTGACCTTTGGTTAGCTGGATGTTCGGGAACCAATACCTTACCCAAACTTTAAGGATTAACTCCGTTACACCAGAGGAACCGATGGCAGACATAGACACACGCTTTAATCGTAGAACCATGCTTACCGGCATGGCATGTTCATCCGCCATGGTGCTTGCGGGTTGCTCCAGCGAGACGCGATCCAAAATCAGTGATCGCATGTCACGCATTGGCCTTAGAAAAGTTGATCCGGAGTTTAATCCGAAACGGATTTACGCGGCGGTGCCAAGCGAAGAATTTCCTCTTCCTGCGGTGCCATTCAAAGACATCGACAAAAAGTATTATCGCCAGCGGGTCGATTTTAAAACGCGCGAAAAGCCGGGCACGGTTATCGTCAACACCAAAACATTTTTCCTTCACCATGTAGAGCCAAACGGCAAGGCAATGCGCTATGGCGTGGGGCTTGGTCGCCAAGGTTTTGAGTGGTCAGGCCGCGCTAAAATCGCCTGGAAACGACCTTGGCCAACCTGGACACCACCGGAAGAAATGATCCAACGTCAGCCAGAATTGCGCAAATGGAGCGCTGAGAATGGCGGGATGCCTCCGGGCCTAGATAATCCGCTTGGAGCCCGCGCGCTTTACATTTTCCAAGATGGTGTCGATACGCTGTATCGTCTGCATGGTTCGCCTGAACATTTTTCGATTGGTAAGGCGGTATCGAGCGGTTGCGTACGCCTGCTTAATCAGGATGTGATTGATCTGTTCAATCGGGTACGCCCGGGCTCTTCAATCGTGGTTGTATAATCCCCTATTAACACCCTCTGTTTGCAAAACGGATTGATTTCGCTACTCTGTACTGAGTGGGGGCTGGCAAATCTATGCGAAATGGAGGTTCGTTGATATGGCAGTTTCAGAGATACTCGCAGAAAAAGGCGGAAACGTCGTTACAATCAGCCAGCAAACAACGCTGGAGGATGCGGCAAGAATTTTGGCAAATCATAAGATCGGCGCACTTGTTGTTGTGACAGACAGTGATCAGGTCTGCGGCATTGTTTCCGAACGTGATATTGTGCGCGATATTGCCAATGCTGGTGCAAGTGCGCTTGAGAAGACGGTTTCGGAATGTATGACACACCGTGTCGTTTCATGCACTTCAGATGATGTGATTGATACGCTGATGGAGAAAATGACCGTTGGAAAATTTCGCCATTTGCCGGTTATCGATCATGGCATTTTGAAAGGTATTGTCTCTATCGGCGATGTGGTGAAGCGCAAGATCAAGCAAGCCGAGCGTGATGCAGAAGAGATGAAGCGCTACATCGCGGGGTAGTTCACCCAAATGAAAAAGGCCGGATGAACTCCGGCCTTCCTAAACTTTTCAGATA
>CALLHT010000011.1 GCA_938009335.1 uncultured Rhizobiaceae group bacterium | reverse complement strand
TCCCTTTTGCCATATCTATGTTCCCCCTTCTGCATCAGTTTCTTCCAGCCAGGCAGGCAACATGATTCTGAAGGTTGTTCCCTTCTTATGGCTATCGCACTCTACAATTCCACCGTGTTGCTCAATCACCTTAGCAACGAGTGCCAGTCCTAGACCGCTGCCATTGATCCGACTCGTAACGAACGGTTCAAATATATGAGCCTGAAGTTCCTCTGATATCCCCGGCCCTGTATCCGTTACGCAGAATTCAAGAGGAAGAGCAGCGCGTTCTTGACTACCGGATCGCGCAAAACGTATGCCAGGTCTGTAGGCTGAGGTAAGTGTAATCCGACGCTTTGTCTGTTCAGATACGGCTTCTGATGCATTTTTAACGAGATTTAGAAACACCTGGATAAGCTGGTCCGTTGATCCAGAAACATGTGGCAATGATGGATCATATTGTTCGCGAAACTCAACGTTTTGTGCAAACCCGTTTTCAGCAATCTGGCGAACACGTCCGAGAACAGAATGCATGTTAACGGGTTCGCGTTCGATCGGGGTCTGGTCGGAGAATATTTCCATGCGATCGACGATTTTTACAATTCTGTCCGTTTCATCCCGTATCAATTGCGCGAGCTCGCGATCACCATCGGGCACCACGGTTTCAAGAAGTTGTGCCGCTCCGCGGATGCCTGACAGTGGGTTCTTGATCTCATGGGCAAGCATCGCTGCGAGCCCTGTGACCGATCGCGCAGCTCCCCTGTGCGTCAATTGCCGATTGATACGCTCTGCCATGCTGCGTTCACGCAAAGACAGGAGAACTTTACCTGAGTTCTGTGTCATCGGCGCAACGTGTACGTCAACAATCTTGCCCTCGCCTGTTCGTGGTGAAGATATATCAATGCGATAATCGTTGACCGGCGAATGGGTAGAAAGCGCCCTGTCTACGAGTTCAGGAATAGGACTGCCATACGGCAAAAGCGACGGTAGTAACTTTCCCAACATGTAAGTAGCAGAAGACCGGAATATGTTTTCAGCGGTAGAGTTTACATACTCAATGACATTTTCACGATCGACAATGATAACCGCGCCAGGGAGCGAATCTAGAATATCACCCGGATCAAATTTTGCTGCTAGTTGTTCGACAAATTTCACGCGGCCTCTCCGGTTGATGCCAATGTGCCTGCATCAGAATGCATTGCGTAAAGTACAGGAACTAGTGCGTGAATTTCTGAAACATCGAATGAAGTCATGATCTTGCGTTTTAAGAGGCTCGCGCTTTTTGGTAAGGTCAGGCGATCAAAATACCACCCAAGATGTTTACGCGCCTGACGAATTCCGCTGGCTTCACCGTAAAATGAGAGCATGGCATCGTGGTGGGACAATGCGATTTCCGGATCAGTTTGATATGAGGTGCATTCGTTCTCAGACATGCCTCCGGAAATATAAGCAGGCAACCACGGGACGCCATATGCGCCACGCCCGATCATCACTGCATCAGCACCACTCTTGGAAAGCGCTACGTCAGCATCTGCTTTGGTTTTTATATCGCCGTTTACGACCAATGGCAGATCAATCACATCACGAACCGCCTTGACTTTCTGCCAATCCGCCTGACCTTTGTAAAACTGGCAGCGCGTCCGACCGTGGATCGTTATCATCTGTATGCCAGCGTTTTCTGCACGTTGCGCCAGTTCAGGTGCGTTTAGACTATTATCATCCCAACCCAGCCGAGTTTTCAGCGTAACCGGAATTTTCACAGCATTCACAGTTGCCTCAATCAAGGTCAACGCATGATCAAGATCGCGCATCAAGGCCGATCCAGAATATCCGGTAGTTACCCGTTTTGCAGGACAGCCCATGTTGATGTCTATGATATCCGCGCCATTATCTTCAGTCATTTTGGCAGCAAGAGCCATCCATTCGGCTTCGCGCCCGGCGAGCTGAACGACATGTTGGGATGTTTCGCCTTGCATAAGTTTCAACTGCATTTCAGCCTCGCCCTCCATAAGGGCCTGACTTGCGACCATCTCAGACACCACAAGCCCCGCACCAAACTGCCAAGCGAGATTTCTGAACGGCACATCAGTTACGCCAGACATCGGCGCAAGAATCGCTCGGTTTCGAGCCTCTAAGCTGCCAATTGAGAACGGTGTTCCAAGCGATTGTGATGAAATCTCATGCATAAATGAGTGCGCCCATTGATTTGCCTATTAATTAGGCATGTTGTTGGGTTTAATAAACAAGTCTGCTCATATGAACAAGCTTGAATGCTATGCCTTGCGTGTTATGACGGAGTCTGACGTTAGGAATGAGTACTAAATGAAAAACGCAGTGGTTATTGTCGCGGCGGGTCGCGGCGAGCGACTTGGTGGCTCTGGCGGTCCGAAGCAATACCGACTGTTGGATAGGCAGTGCGTTTTACAGCACACCATAGACTGTTTTACCTCGCATCCTGAGATTTCTGCTGTGCAAGTTGTCATCCACGCTGATGATCAGGATCTCTACAAGTCACTAATCCAAACGCACAACAAACTTTTGCCACCTGTTACGGGAGGCAAAACGCGGCAGGCAAGTTGTAAGGCAGGCGTTGATGCTTTGGGCGGTGAGTTCCAACGGGTGCTTATTCATGATGCTGCACGACCCTTTGTGAGCCACGCAGTAACGGATAACATCATACAGGGCATACAGACAAATGTGTGTGCCCTGCCCGCCATTGCGATCGCAGATACCATTAAACGCGCAGGAAAAGACTTAAGTGTTGAGGAAACGGTTTCTCGGGATGACCTCTTTTTAGCTCAAACACCGCAAGGTTTTATCCTGCATGAGATCAAACAGGCACATCAAGGAGCAGCCCGCGAAACGGAAACTGAGTTTACAGATGATGCGGCGGTTGGTGAATGGGCTGGGATGACGGTTAGCCTAGTAGAAGGCGACCGAAATAATTTTAAGATTACCACCCAGCAGGACCTAAACGCTGCACAGGAGCGAATTAACACCATGAACACGTTTGCAGATGTTAGAACTGGGAGCGGATATGATGTCCATATTCTGGGGCCTGGCGATGGTGTGATTCTGTGCGGCATCAAAATACCGCATAATAAGTCTCTCCAAGGCCATTCCGATGCTGATGTTGGGTTGCATGCGTTAACCGATGCCCTTCTTGGAACAATTGGTGCGGGTGATATAGGTAGTCATTTTCCGCCGTCAGACCCTAAATGGAAGGGCGCTGCTTCTGATCAATTTCTTGCCCATGCCGCGATGATGGTGCGAGACGCAGGTGGCACCATCACTAATCTTGATGTGACGATTGTGTGCGAAGCGCCTAAGGTTGGGCCACACCGCGATGTCATGCGACAGAAAGTTGCCGAGATATGCGGCATTGAGGATCTGACCCGCATTTCTGTCAAAGCAACAACGAATGAAAAAGTTGGCTTCATCGGCCGCGAAGAAGGCATTGCCGCGTTAGCAACTGCTTCTGTAAGTTTTTAGGACCCTAGTATGTTTGACGAAGAGTTAGTAGCGCTGGCGCAAATGGTGGTACGTGAGTTTGGCGAAGCAGGTTTTAAGATCGCCACAGTGGAATCCTGTACTGGCGGCCTTATTGGAGGGTGTATTACCGCAGCAGCCGGGTCCTCAGCTGTGTTTGATCGTGGGTTCATCACCTATTCAAACGAAGCAAAGATCGACTTGGTCAATGTTGCACCTGCTACAATTGAAGAACAGGGTGCCGTTTCCGCAGAATGCGCCTCACAAATGGCAGCCGGCGCCATCGTTACAGCTGAAGTCGATGCAGCTGTTGCTGTAACAGGGATTGCAGGACCCGGTGGTGGCACAGACGAGAAACCTGTTGGGCTCGTTTTCATCGCGGTTGCGACAGCTCAAGAAGAAGGTGCATTTGTTGAACGGTTTGATTTTGGCGATATCGGGCGCGATCAAATTCGCAGAGAGACCATACGCGAAGCTTTGGAAATGCTGCTTGGTTACGGTATCGACGGCGAAGAGGAACAATTGAACTAGAACTTCGTCGTGTGCATTCCGGCACATCTAGCTCAGGTTCTAGAGACTATATTCAAATCATCGACAAGACAGATAGTTTTGAAGATATTTGATGTTACTCCCTATCCCAACTTTACCCCGGTGCTTGTGCATCGGGGTTTCTTTTGTCAGACATAGAGATGAGATTACGCGTAAACCTCATCAGCGCGTTTTTCAAATGCATCCACAAACCGGCCAAATGCCATTTCGAAAACTGCACCTGCGGCCATCGCCAACATTTTACTGCGCAATTCATAATCGACCATGAAGTGGACGCGGCATTTGCCATCTCCTAAAGCCTCAAACTTCCAGGTATTATCGAGATGTTTGAACGGCCCTTCAATGTATTTCACATCGATTTCCAGCGTATCCGCTTTCATCAAA
>CALLHT010000010.1 GCA_938009335.1 uncultured Rhizobiaceae group bacterium | reverse complement strand
ATCATCTTTCCCATCATGATTGCGACTGAAGGATTTTTCGAGGTTAGTCCGCCAACGACCGAGCTTGTCATTTCAACGCTGGGTCTGGCAATTCTGTGCACAGCGTTTGCTTATGTTCTCTACTTCAAGATTTTAGCAAGTGCAGGTGCAACGAACGTTTCGCTTGTAACCTTTCTGGTTCCGATCAGCGCAATTCTTCTTGGAGTTGTCTGGCTTGGAGAGACTTTGACCCTTGGCAATATGCTGGGCATGGCACTGATTGTTCTTGGCCTGATTTTTGTCGATGGCCGCCTTATTCGACGCCTAATCGGGTAACATTCTCAGCTAAAAAGAGCATTTGGAAAAGTTTTTCAACCGACCATGAACTCTGAAACATCCAGCTTTTTCAAACCATTATCCCGATTGATCAACAAGCGTAAACAAGTGTTGCCGTAAAATTAATTGCAACCTGCCTTTTTGGACATACACTCAATGATTGCGGGGGCCCCATAATGGAGGTCAAAATGCAGTTAGTTCAAAAAACAAACCTGGTTCTTGCCCTGGTAGCGTACACCTTTATCGCCGCTATTGTCATAGGCATCATAAGCTAGGGAAACATTCTCAGTAACGCGTATTATTTTTTGGCCAACCAAAGGCTGACAGTCAGCGTCTCGTCTGAGCCTTTGGTTGTGTCAACCGGCTCCAGATGGCGTGTTGATACAGCGCGCAATCCTGCCTGCCTTATCCACTCGCTCATGTGGGTGTCGGAAATTCCAAGCCACCTATGCGCATGCTGCGTCTGCAAGAAATCCAGCCCATGCGGAGAAAAATCCACAATTAGGAGACGCCCGCCCGGCGAAAGCGCATTCGCAGCTTCCTTGATAGCACCTCCCGGATTATCCAAAAAATGCAGCACTTGATGGATTGTAACGAGATCAAACGCATTCGACTGGGTCGGCAACATGTAAAGATCGCCTTGCCGTGTCTGAACCCGTTCCAGTTTTGCAGTATCCAAACGCGCACGGGCGAGCGAGAGCATGTCACGACTTGCATCAATGCCAGTGCCTTTTGAATAAAGATGCGAGAACAGTTCAAGGATACGACCCGTACCAGTTCCCAAATCCAGCATAGATGCAAAGGGAGTGTCGCCTACCATCTCCAGCATGGCTTGCTCGACCTGCGTTTCATCCACATGCAGAGACCGCAGTTTATCCCATTCATTGGCGTTTTCTGAAAAATATTCTGCGGCTCGTTCCGCAAGACGGCGGCGAACAGCTTCCAACCGGTCATTGTCGCGGGCAACTTGCACGTCTGTCGCGTTGACCTGTTCCATCAGCGTATGAACAATACCGGAGCCTGTTCCCTGATCCGTTAAACGGAAATACGCCCAGGCACCCTCCTGATACCGCTCCAACAGACCTGCTTCACTCAAAAGTTTCAAATGTCGTGAAACGCGAGGCTGAGACTGGCCAAGAATTTCTGTGAGATCTGAGACGGTCAAATCGCGTTGGGCAAGCAGCATCAAGAGCCGTAAACGCGTAGGCTCTCCTGCGGCGCGCAAAAGATTTACGGTTTGATCAAGAGAGAGTGGCGACTTTTCCAACACTCACGTTACCCCAAAATGGATTCGACACATGAACATATGTTTATATGTGAAGTGAGGCACATGCAAACCAGGCTCAGGCGCTGGACTGACAAACAGAGACTGTTAAATCAGCGATCAGTGCAAGTCATCGGCAGCAGCAGCGTAGCCGCCGCCTGCTCCATCAAGAAAATGATAGTGATTGTCTTCCATGATGGAGGGAACAAAGCAGGTAAGAACCGCACTGTCCTGCTCACACATGCCAAAACGCAGGGCACCTTGCGAACGATAGGTTTCCAGTAGCGTTCGCAACTCGGCAACTCTAGCTTCACCAAGACTGATCGTCATCCGTAACCCATCCTGAATTTTCCGGAAATCTGTGTTTCTGGAAGTATATTCGCGGTAGCGAGTAGGACTAAACTTTCCAAGGTTCCAACCGGTTTTGTCTAAAATCCATGCAAGCATTGTAATCAGATATAGTAGTGCTCTCGACATACCAGAGGCTTTTGCCTCTAGAGGCAAACCTTCTGGCGGCCACCTGAACCCGGGTCCACGTTCAGGCATTGGACTTGCGTTATCTGCATCTGCACTCAAAAACGTCAGAACATCGTCCATAACGTTGCTTGATAGCTCAGCACCCTCTTTTGGTGGTTCAATAATCAAGGATACGATCTTTCTGCCTTGCTCTTCAACCGGGGTCCAGCGACACGACAATCCGTTCAAATCGGGTTTTGATCCCGGCAACGCAAGCTGAACGGGATACTCGCCGCTTTTCATTAGTTTTTCCGCCCAAGCGACCCCGCCGCCAAGAAACGCGTAGTTTGTAATTGCGTCCGAAACCTTGACGCCAACAACCATTACATCCTTACCAGCATCACGGATAACCTTCACTGGAACAATTGCCGCTCGTAGTTCTAATTCGAGGTCCTCCTGCACCCATCGAATGGTTTTAGAAAGTGCGGCATTGGCATCTGCTATGACATCCGGACCAAAAGCAACCGCGGCACCATCTCCACCAAAAATATAGATCAAATCCTGATGATCGACTGCGTTCATAATCGCGCTAATCATAGAAACGCCAGCCATATTCACAGTCTTGTAGCGCCCCTCTGAAATGGCTTTTCTGGAAGCGACAACATCCGTTACTGCTACAAACCAGTCATCAGGTAGGGGAACATAATTATCAGGGGGAATAGCGCTCGAAAATCGATCAAGCCGAGGCAAAGATCTCACAAACTCCGCTGTTGCACTTGCACCCATCTTGTTTGCCGCCTACTCCTTTGACATTGCAAAACTGTAGCAGATACCCCGCGAAATGAAATCCAACCGACGCAGAAAAGATATTGCCGAACATTTGCGCATCCTGATACCGCTGGTGCCCATGGCCGATTTTATTGAGATCGAAGCGGTTGCAGATGCTGGTCATCTACGCCACTTGCCGGTTTCAATCGCTGCCTGGCAAGCGGTCACAACCAGAGCTCGACATGCCCATACGGATTACGATGAACTTCTGGAAGACGGATACGATCAGGATTCAGCGCGACATTTTGTATTGGATGATATCAACGAAGTCCTGGAACGTTGGGGGTGCACACGTCGCATTGATGTCAACGCAGATTGAACGACCTGTAACAGAAAACAGCACTGGCAATTTTCCAGAAACCAATCATATTTAACGCTGAACAGTTCAAAGATTGGATGAGGTTATGAAGTTTCCGCAAGATTTTGACATCGTCAACAAATGGCCTGCGGAACATCCCGGCCGAATTCAACTTTATTCTCTTCCCACCCCAAACGGCATTAAAGTGTCTGCGATGCTGGAAGAGACTGGCCTTGCTTACGAACCTCATCTCGTCGATTTTGGCTCCAACGACCAGATGTCACCAGAATTCCTGTCGCTCAATCCAAACAATAAAATTCCCGCGATCATCGATCCCAATGGCCCAAATGGAGAAGCACTTGGCCTTTGGGAATCCGGCGCAATCCTGATTTACCTGGCAGAAAAATCCGGAAAACTCTTATCTACCGATCCCAAAACCCGAGCAGTAACACTCCAATGGTTGATGTTCCAAATGGGTGGTGCTGGTCCAATCTTCGGCCAGTTTGGTTTCTTTCATAAATTCGCAGGCAGTGAAATCGAAGACAAACGGCCATACGAGCGCTACCAAAACGAAAGTAAACGTTTGCTCGGCGTGATCGAACAAAGGCTCAAAAAGACCGAGTTTATTGCAGGGACAGAGTATTCAATTGCGGATATTGCATTATGGCCATGGATCAAAACACTGGGCGGCTTTTACGATGCAGCAGAAGAACTTGATCTAGATGGTTTCCCAACCACCAGCGAATGGTTGGCAAAATGCAGTGAGCGACCAGCCTCACTAAAGGCGATTAACATTCCGGCGAGGAACACATGATACTACCTGTAACCACAGTTTCTGCAGTCTTTCTTGCGGCACTTCTGATCGTTCTTTCTATTCGGGTCATTCTAGGACGCAGAGATGCGGGTGTTTCATTGGGCGATGGCGGAGAAGATATTCTTAGTCGCCGCATCCGCGCGCAGGGAAATCTCGCGGAGTATGCACCAATGGGCATACTCCTGACATTTCTGGCAGAAACGCAAGGGGCGCTAACCTGGATCATAGCGCTATGCGCTTCCATCTTTGTAATTGGCCGACTGTCTCACGGCTATGCTTTGAGTTTCAAAGAATCCGCTTCAGGCGCACGCGTGCGCGGCATGATCATGACCTTTGCGGGGTTGATCATGCTGACCGGCGTAAACCTGTGGATGATCTTGGCACATATGTTCGCGTAAGATAGGACACACTATTCGTAAATCCATTGATGCCAGATACGGGCCGTAAACCCCTCACCCGGCTTGATGACACCCTCGCGCTCAACCCAACCTACGAGCCCGCGTTTCATCTGCGCTGCCTTTACGAAATTCAACGCGGTCTTGGTGTTTTTCAACTCCTCAGCGGTTTCTCCGAGATTGCGAGCAATCTCGGCACCTGCATATTTGCAAGGCCCATTATCACCATCGACCCGGATCGTGACACCACCATCAAACATCAGCAGAGTGCGCGGCGGCAGATATGTGAGGTTGGGGATCCCCTCCATAACAAGATTGGCGCCAATCCAACCCGCATCGACTTTCTCTATTTCCATCGTTTGTGCGATTTCTGAAAGCTCTTCTTCGCTCAAAATAGAAAGCTGCCGCTCGTTTCGCATTTCGGTTCCCCGCGGATACCAAGGCTCTCTTGCGCCTGATGCACGGATCGGTCCTTCATGATAGTCATTCTTCACGCCACCATAGGTGAGCTCCAATGCGTCTACATCTTGCGAAACAAAATCATCGCCTTGCGCCTTCAAAACACGCGTCACCTTGCCTTGAATTTTCTTCGCGGGAACAATCTTCATCGGTATCTCCTTCGCCACCAACCAAAGTTGATTTATCCGACCTTACCGCGATTCACGCTTGAACCGTAGACTAAATCAGGCCACGCTTGAATCTCTAAACACTTTTCCGGAGCTACATCGTCATGAGCAAAAAGCCAATCATCGCACTGGATATGCCAAAAGAAGAAGAAGCACTGACAGATCGCCAGAAAAAATATCTGGACGTTTGCGATGAAAAGCTGGGCTTTGTTCCCAATGTTCTGCAAGCCTATGCTTGGCATTCAACAAAACTCGAGGGCTTCACCGCGCTCTATAACGACCTCATGCTGGGCGACTCTGGTTTATCCAAGCTGCAGCGCGAGATGATTGCAGTTGTCGTCTCCAGCGCTAACCATTGCTACTATTGCCTAACTGCCCATGGTGCAGCGGTTCGCCAACTTTCTGGCGCCCCCAAGCTTGGCGAGCAACTGGTGATGAATTATCGCACGGCAGAACTTGATCCCAAAGATCGCGCCATGCTCGACTTCGCCTGGAACCTGACCAAAGATCCGGTTTCAATTGATGATCCGGATAGGCAGGCTTTGCGCGATGCCGGATGGAGTGACCGCGATATTTGGGACATTTCCGCCGTTGCAGCGTTTTTCAACATGTCCAACCGTATGAGTGCTGCAACCGACAAGCAACCGAATGACGAGTATCATTCAATGGCGCGATAGCAGGCCTTGCCTGTCACTATTGTAAGTTGTCGATATCGCTTTGTGTCACAAAATAGGTCGCCGTAAAGGTGACAGAATCCCCGGGCGCGAGTATATCCCAAACCCCATTGGCGCCCCCGTCAGTCGAATCCCCGGGAGTTCCCGCATCATTGGTAAGGGTTTCGTTTCCCGGCACGGGCGCAGGACCTGAACCGTTGTGAGCATCATTCAAGGTAACATTTGAAATGACCTGATCGCCATCATTGGTCACCACATAGGTGTAATTGATCTCCTGTCCCAAAGCCGCATTCGTAAGGTCTGCCGCATCTGCGAATTTATCAACGCTGATCGAACGAACTCCAGCCGTCACAGTGATGGGAATAGTATCCGTATCCGTCTGCCCTCCTCCGGAAGCTGTAAAGACAAGTGTGTCGGCGCCAGTGAAGTTCAAGTCCGGCGTATAAATCAAACCCGCCATCGCAGCATTAATTGCAGCCGACGTTCCCTGAAATGTAACTGTATCGGTGCCATCCGCTCCGCCGGTGATTGTAACCGACCCCGGAGAGCCCAAATTAATCGTGCCATTTGTTACGCTAAGGGTCACGGTGGAGACGAAACCCAAAACTGGATCACTGGCAATTTCGAGAACACTGCCTCCTGCAAATATAAGCGGAGTATTCTCAACGGTACTTTGAGCGGCAGGAGAAAGCGTATATTCCAAAAAATCGATATCGTCCCAGGTCGCAACACCCGGACCAAAACCAGAATCTCTAGTCCTGACACCAAATCCAATCGTTCGCGACCCGCTTGCAAGCGGTGCAAAACCGGACACCGGGCTTGTTACATTGTTGTCATTGTTGACCAACGGAGCCCCATTAAACGTACCATCCGTAGCTACACGATTTTCCACCCCATCCAGTAGAATGATCGGAAAATCGAAATCGCCAATATCCGTATCGGTGTAACTTACAAGCGTATAGACCAAAAATCCTGTATCGCTTACGGTAAACGTCTGTTGACCAAAGGTTTGTACATCCGGTCCTGCAGTTGTCGCGCCGATATCGTTTGAAGTTGCCGTTAAATTCCCGCCAGTAAAGGTGACGCTATCGGTAGTGCCGGGAGCGACCGCGGTCCAGCCCGTTGCACCTGCCGAAAAATCACCATTTACAACCTGCGCGAAAGCACTGGAAAGAAAGCAAAAATAAGCAATCGTCAAAAACCCAAGTTTTTGACGCCAAATGCGTTTTTCTACGCACTTTGCTTTTC
>CALLHT010000009.1 GCA_938009335.1 uncultured Rhizobiaceae group bacterium | reverse complement strand
CGCTCTGCACCCATCATCACCTTGTCTTTCGCATCTTCAAATTCCTGATGCGTAACCAGACGGCGATTACGACGCGCAGCCATCAAAGCTGCTTCGTTGACGAGGTTCATAAGATCAGCACCGGAGAAACCAGGTGTGCCGCGTGCCAATACCTTCAGATCAACATTGTCTGCAAGTGGAACCTTGCGGGCATGAACTTTCAGGATCTTCTCGCGACCAGCAACATCCGGATTTGGAACCACAACCTCACGGTCGAAACGACCCGGGCGTAGCAGTGCCGGATCGAGAACGTCCGGACGGTTGGTAGCAGCAATCAGGATAATGCCTTCATTCGCTTCAAAGCCATCCATCTCGACAAGCAGCTGGTTGAGCGTTTGCTCACGCTCGTCATTACCACCACCAAGGCCAGCGCCACGATGACGGCCAACCGCATCAATCTCATCAATAAAGATGATGCAAGGCGCATTTTTCTTGGCTTGATCAAACATGTCACGGACGCGACTTGCACCAACACCCACAAACATTTCGACAAAGTCAGAACCGGAAATCGTAAAAAACGGAACATTTGCTTCACCCGCCACGGCACGCGCCAGCAAGGTTTTACCAGTCCCCGGAGGCCCAACTAGAAGCACGCCGTGCGGGATCTTGCCACCCAATCGTTGATACTTTTGCGGATCGCGAAGGAAGTCTACGATTTCTTCCAGATCAGCTTTGGCCTCGTCAACGCCGGCAACATCTTCAAACGTCACACGACCTTGCGCTTCATTCAAAAGCTTGGCTTTGGATTTACCGAAACCCATCGCGCCCTTATTAGAGCCCTGCATCTGACGCATGAAGAAAATCCACACACCCAGAATAATAAACATCGGAAGCCAGTTGATGAAGAATCCTAGAACAGAAGAGCCCTCGTTAGGCGGTGTCGCCTCAATAACAACACCCTTGGCTTCAAGCTTGCCAACCAGTTCCGGATCTTCAGGAGAATATGTCTCGAACTGCCCCGAACTATCCGAGTAAGCACCACGAATTTGCTTACCAGCGATGGTTACAGATTTTACGCGACCGTTATCGACATCCTGTAAAAACTGCGAATACGCGATCGTATTAGACTGGCCTTGTGCAGTAGGATTTTGGAACAGGTTAAATAATGCGATCAGCATCAAACCAATGATTGCCCAAAGCGCCAGGTTTCTGAAATTCGAGTTCATGGAAATTTTCCTGATAAAATGTAGCCTATGTCATAGCAGACCACTCACTTAATTTCAAAATAGGATTGCAGCGTTCGTTTTCCAAGGTAAACGCGAACAAAAATATTGCGACAAACCGCCCTTTTGACCGGTTTTCACTAAAATTTGTGCATGACCAAGTCAGAAAGTTGCTCGCGCACCAAGGCTACCACCTCAAGAAGAGCAAAATCTGATTCCGGGCAAAAGGCTTCAAGAGCCGGACACACAATAGAAAGCGATAATCCCGCAGGCACTGCAAACCCCTTCACAAAGGGCAGAAACATATCGTCACCATCACCGTTCATGAAAGGCGTACTTCCAAGTGCCGCCCGCGGGCGAACCGGAATGCGCTCTCCCATTTGCTTTTCAAGTTCGCTCATACGGGTTGCATCCATTGGGCCGCAAAAATATGTGATCTGGCTATCGTTTCGAATTTTTAGTCGCCCATCCCAAATTGCCGTCTCGCCAGGAGCCACCAGAAAGCCCGGCAAGTTCCGTTTTTCTCTGTAAACCCGCATTGCAGCAGCATGGCGCTCAACAATGGCATTGCCCATTGTCATTCGGGTTTCATTTGGAAATTCAAAAAACCTTCTGACGCTTGCTGGTGAAACGAGATAATCGCCTCCACCTGCCAAGGCTGATAGAATTTGCACGATTAATGTCTGATGCGCCGCAGGGTGGTCTTCCAAGACTGAGAGTTCCAACTGGAACACAGGCCCTTGCTGCACCATCAAATGTTGACACAAGCTTTGCGCGACTTCCTTAGCAATGACCGACCTTTCGCGGCGCGACACATCTGCAAACCGGCAGATGTTTTTGATCTGCGTTTCGTCGCCCGCCAAAGATTTCCGAACCCGCACCCGCTCGAAAGTCTCGTCGTGATTGCTTGGGTCTTCAATCCAACTTTGATTGAGCTCTTTGAGATAAGAACGCAGTGCTGCCCGCGTCACGCCCAACAGAGGACGTACAAGTTTCGTACCGGAGGGCAATTGAGTGGTTCGCGCCATTCCCGAAAGGCCGCGGCCTTGAGAGAAATTTGAACTCCGCGCATTACGCATCAAAATCGTTTCAGCCTGATCATCTGCCGTATGGGCTGTCAAAATTACGGAGACATCGATATCCGAAGCAAATTGCTCCATTAGGCGATACCGCGCATTCCGCGCAGAACTGGAAATTCCGGTCGAAGGCTTAATGCCCTCCCAGGCAAGCGTGATATGCGGCAACTCCAGCCCTTCGCTGACACTCGCGGTAAAAGCCGCTTCTGCTGCTGCCTCTGGCCGCAAACCATGATCAACGGTCACAACCTGCAGATCAACATCGGCGCGCTGGGCCCAAGCGGATGCCAGCATTAAGAGTGCAATTGAATCGCTGCCCCCTGAGACCGCTACAATTAGCGTTTCATGCTTGGAGAGGCCCGCAAACAGGCGATCAAGATCAAATGTGGTGTCCATCAAATTGAGTGTTCCCGCGGATCAACCGATCAGTTGATTGCGCATTGTGCTGCACGTTGCTCAAAGGCTACCGCACGTTGGATTACCCGGGAAGCGTTTGGATACTTTTTCAACACCTCAGCAAACGTCGCACAGGCAAGCTCACGCTGATTTAACCCTGCCACAGAGACCCCAAGTTTTAACAAAGATTGCGGTCCAAATTTACCATTCGGCCAGCGCTCGTGAACATCAAGATATACATCTGCTGCCGTACGGAAATCCCCACGGCCAAGATAGCTTTCACCTAACCAGAAGCGCGCTTCTGGTAATCTTGGGTGGGTTGCATGTTGGTTGGAGAAGGCAACCAGCGCAGTCTCAGCGTCCTGATAACGACCTGTTTGCACGTGATCAAAGCCCAGTTGAAACAGGCGATCCGGATCACTCGGCAGAGGCTCTGCTGTGTTTTGCCCCAGACCCGCGGTCAGGTCATGCGGCTCACCAATGGTGGAATCGATGATGTTTCCATTGGCATCAAACTGGATTGAGCCAAGGGTTCCATTGGTGTTCTGGTCGATACCACCCTCGCCATCATAAATCTCCACGCCATCAATGGTGCGCGTGGCGGTTTCAGTCGTTTTTGTACCGTCTGTACCTTCAGCAGTTTGCTGAGATGCAGACGGATCAGGCTTTTCCAGGCGGATAAACCCGTCATCATCTGCAGCAGCGGTATTGCCACCCGTTCCAGAATCGAGATTGCCTTGGCGCTCTTCAATTTGCTGAAGACGGAAATCATTATCCTCCTGCTGACGGCGCATACGCTCCTGCATTTCAAGAAGCTGGAAGTTCAATTCTTCAATGCGGCCGGTCAATTGGCGAATTTGCTCTTCAAGCACGCTGACGCGGTAATCCACATTTCCAGATTGCGCTAAAACAATTGGCGCATTCTTCTCAAGCGCATAGGATGGCACCGCCAGCCCTGCCAAGAGTGAAAGGGACAGAAGGATTTGTCTCATGTATTCTTATCCGTCTAAATTCTTGTTTCTTCAATGCCAGCCTACCGTAGTGTTCTGAAATAGCAACAAAACTACGACCAAACTTTGGTGATAAACGAAAAAAGGCGGCCCCAAAGCCGCCTTTAATGCAAACAAGGTAAATGACCTTAACCGGTCGGCGCAGCCAGAACGGTTACCGTACGGCGGTTCTGAGACCAGCAAGAAATGTCATTACATACCGCAACCGGACGCTCCTTACCGAATGAGATCGTGCGCATACGGCTTGTTGGTACTCCGCGTCCCGCCAAATAATCACGCGTCGCCGCAGCACGGCGGGCACCCAATGCAAGGTTGTATTCACGCGTTCCGCGCTCATCTGCATGGCCTTCCAGTGTGATCGGATAGTTTGGATAGCGAAGCAGCCATTGCGCCTGCTTGTCCAGAGTTTGGCGAGCAACTGGTGTCAGAATGGACGAATCTGTTTCGAAGAAAACGCGGTCGCCAATGTTTACCGTGAAATCCTGCTGCGAACCCGGTGTCGCGCCATTGTTGAGACCCAACTGACCAGAATTGTCTGGAAGCTTATCTTTCTTGGCACAAGCAGTCAGCGAGAGGCCCATGAAAAGCGCAATCATTGCACGAGATTTGAAAACTGGATTTGACGCGAGCATGGCTCGTCACTCCTTTAAACTTTTAACCTGTCCGGTAATATCCTGTTCAGGTTAATTTCCCTTCAAAATTCAAGGTAAACAAAACGTAAACCGTTGTAACTTTGATCATTATATGGAGCTTCGGCTCCCCATTTCCAAGCCCGTGTTCACCACGTCATTATGACGAAACAACGGCAGAGCTATCAATCACCTTTTGATAAGGCTGAAACAGTTAGTTTCGCAGCGGGGACCAGGCCGGATCAGAGGCAAAGCTCGGTGTTTTGATGGCGCGTTCATTAAACCCTGTCAAATCAATCGAATGAAGCTTCGGACCGCCAGTCGCTCCCGGAATTTCACGGAAGAACATCAAGACACGGCCGTTCGGAGCCCAGGTCGGACCTTCGTTATGAAACCCTTCGGTTAGAATGCGCTCGCCGGAACCATCCGGACGCATGACACCGATCAGGAATTTACCGCCGGACTGTTTGGTAAATGCAATCAGGTCTCCGCGAGGTGACCAAACGGGCGTTGAGTATCGCCCTGTACCGAACGAAATCCGCTTCGCGCCGCCACCTGATGCACCCATCACATAGAGTTGCTGCGCACCGCCGCGGTCCGATTCAAACACAACCTGTGATCCATCGGGAGAATAGGATGGTGCTGTATCAATTGAAGCACTGTTGGTCAGTCGCGTCGTGCTGCGAGAGCGCAAGTCCATCGTATAAATGTTTGCGTTACCGCCTTGTTGAAGGCTCATAATAACCTTTTGACCATCAGGCGAGAACCGCGGTGAGAAAGTCATGCCGGGGAAGTTTCCAACCACTTCGCGCTGTCCTGTTTCAATCTGCAATAGATAAACCCGCGGCTGACCACCTTCAAACGACATATAGGTAACCTCTTGGCGGGTTGGCGAGAACCGCGGTGTCAGCACAAGATCACTTCCGCGGGTCAGTGTTTTTATATTCGCGCCATCCTGATCCATGATCGCAAGGCGTTTCACGCGTTTGTTTTTGGGGCCGGATTCATCGACAAACACAATGCGCGTATTAAAGTAACCGGTTTCGCCAGTCAGTGCCTCATAAATCTTATCGGAAATAATATGCGCAACCTGACGCCAAAACTGCGGTTGAATGTCAAACCGCTGACCCGTTAATTCATCACCTGCAAACACATCCCACAACCGGAATTCTGCCCGCAAACGACCGTCTGAGAGTTTTGTCACCTGTCCATTTACAAGTGCTTGCGCATTGATCACACGCCAGTCTTCAAAACGTGGCGTCTTATCCAACGTGAGACCGGTTTCAATATAAGCGTTCTTGTCAATGATCTTGAACAGACCAGAATTCTTCAGGTTGTTATTGATCACACCGACGATATCAGCAGCAACCGTTTCACCCGTAAAGTCTGTAACGGCGATGGGAAGAGGCTCGACATTGCCTTGGGTGATATCAATCTCCACACGCGCGTGAGCATTCAAACTGAGCGTGAACAAAAGCAATATGGCAGTTACAATTCGTGTAATCATTTTCATTTCTAAACCCCTGAGACCTCTCTCTGGTTACCTACCCTACTGGAACATTTTAGACGGATGGAATGTGACGGCAATTTCTTTCCACGTGTCATATTTTTCGCGCGGCAGGAAATCATACGGCGCGCATCGCAATGCATACCGTAACGCATCACGCGTAAACTTGCCCTGCTCCTGCTTCGTTCCACCCTGCGCCTTCCCCTTTGGCGAGATTTTGAACGTTCCGTCTGGATTAAGTTCCAGAATAATAGTCACTCTTAAATCAGACGAGATCACTTGGCCTGCCTGACCAGTAGAGCAACGGCTGATCCGTGAGATCAAAGTGTCTTCTTCACGCCGCGAAAGCTTCTTTGCAAAGCTTGATGTGTTGGTGCCAAGCGATGCTTGTTTGGTAGATTTCTTCTTCCCGCCAGATGCTGCTTTCTCTGTGGTGTTATTGTTCTTGATAATATCGCTGACACTCGGCTCATCGCTCTTCTTTGCGTCTTGAGCTTTCTTCGCCGGCTCGTTCTCAGGCTGTTTGCGATCTTTCGTCTTGGCAGTGTTTGGTTTTGGCGGACGCGGCTTTGAAACCGGAACAGGCAAACTTTGTGGCAGCGCTGCAATCTGAACTTCCGCTTCAGAAGGTTCCGGCTTTACCGGTTGTTCATCCGGAATCTGTTCAATGATCTCGGTAATCGGATCATTGACCTCGGCAAGCTCTGTCGCAGGGGTCGGCTCTTCCTTTGGCTCGACTTTCTCAACTTCTTCAGGCTTTTCAACTGCCTTTTCCGGCTCCGGCGCTGTTGCCGTTTTCTCTACTGCTTTTTCGGCAGGCGGCGCTTTGGCCTCAGATTTTTCGTCTGATTTGGAATCACCCACATTTTGCGCTTCCGGCTCCGGTTCTTTCTCAGGCTTTTGCGTAGGCTTCGGCGCAGGAGTTTCCCTTACCTCAGCTTCTGTTTCACCTTGTACCGGTTGGCTTTCATTGCTGGTTTCAAAATCAATCTCAACACCGGAAAGCTCAATCTGCTGAATCTCTGGCGCAGATAGATTGAGCAACCCCCAACTAATGAGGGCTGCATGCAGAACAGATGATGTTGCTACGCCAAACTTCATTAATTCTACTTACTGTTGCGGCAGGCTGGTCATGGTGAACTTCTTATACCCGGCTGAAGAGATCTGACCGAGTACCTTCGCGATCACCTCATAGGGAGAGGATGCATCCCCACGAATAAAAATCCGCGTCTCAAATTGTTCGCGAGTATCTGCAATCGCTGCCAAGCGAGGGGTTAGCTCATTTAAACCGATTTCAGTTTCCTGAATAAACAGTTTGCCGTCTTTATTGATCGTCAATGTGATCGGTTGGGTCTCCACATTGACCGGACCTGCGCTGGTCTCCGGCAGGTCTACCTCAACACCCACCGTCAGCAGCGGCGCTGCCACCATGAAGATGATCAACAAAACAAGCATGACATCCACAAACGGAGTCACGTTAATTTCGTTTACGGGTTGATGACGTCGGTTTCCACGACGGCGCTTTCCGCCACCTGAAGAAGCTACACCTGTTGACATTCCCATCGTTCAATCCCGTCCTGATTATTCAGCTGCGCGTTTCTGCGCGGAGTTCTGTTTCTCATCAATCTGGCGCGAAAGTATGGCAGAGAACTCATCCGCAAAGCCTTCCAGTCGGCTAATAATCTTGCCCACATCCGATGAAAGCTTATTATAGAAAATCGTTGCGGGGATAGCAGCCAAGAGGCCAAGCGCAGTCGCAAGCAGCGCTTCTGCAATACCGGGAGCCACAACTGCCAGATTGGTAGACTTAGAACCGGCAATCGCCTGGAACGAAACCATGATCCCGATCACCGTACCAAACAGCCCGATAAACGGAGCTGCCGAACCAATTGTTGCGAGATACATCAATCGTTTTTCAAGGCGCTCACTTTCCTTGGCAAGCGATACATCCAGCACTTTGTCGATCCGCATTTGCAAACCCATTGGAGAATTTGCACCGCGTTCAAATGATCGTTTCCATTCGCGCATTGCAGCCACAAAAAGCGCACCCATTCCGGTTGGGGCACGATCAGACAATGAGCGATAAAGCTCTTCCAGGGATTGGCCGGACCAAAACACTTTCTCAAACCGGTCAAGCTGACGGCGTGTTCTACCGAACATCAGCCATTTGTCGAGAATGATTGCCCAGCTCCAGACAGACGCAAGCAACAGTCCGATCATAACAATCTTGACCGCAAGCGAAGCTTCCAGGAAAAGACCTAAAAGAGACACATCAATCGTGCCTTCCAGCTGCGTTCCCTCAATGCCTTGCGCAAAAGCCTGAGACACGCCAAAAAGTGCAGATACATTCATCGCTGCAAATATTCTTTCAAATTGTGCGGAACTTTCCGGACATCATCCACCATTCCGCTTCTTTCTACCGAAAACTATGGTCAAAGCATGACACATGACCACGATATGACTCTAAGTAAGGTTAGAATCGATTAGGGTTAATGAAGTGTTAGGATGTGTGGCATTTCCGGCACTTTGATGGAAATCAATCCAATGTTACCCACCCAATTTTTCCCGAAGATCATCAGGAAAGCGTTTTGCCCCTCCCCCATGATTGATGAAGGCAACTTCTACATCTGCGCCACACAGCATGATTTCTTCGCCATTTTCATCTGCGCGCAACACATCTTGGCGCAAGAAGGATCGCGCACCCGTTAGCTTTTGAAGGGTTGTGCGAACGATCAAGAGATCATCAATCACCGCGGGCGGGCCAAACTTGAGCGACATACGATGGATCGCGAAAGCGCTATCGTCTTGTGAAAGATCTGTGTGAAAGATTTCCAGATGCCTAAGCCACTCCGTGCGGGAGCGTTCCATGTATTTAAGATAATTGGAATGATACACAACCCCGGAGAAATCCGTGTCTTCATAATAGACGCGTACTTCCATTTCATGACCCTTTTCGATCAACCGATTCAGCAATCCGGTTTTTTCGCGTGACATGTCCCACAATCCCTTTCATGGTCGCAATCGTATTCAAATCAGTTAGCAGCAATCCAATGACAAATCCAACGCTTCAATCTATCTGGCGCTTTCCCGTAAAGGGCTTCGCGGGTGAACAACTTTCGCAAACCGTTTTAACGAAAGATTGCGGCATCCCGCATGATCGTCAATTCGCTGTAACTGATGGTGTTAAGGATACAGGCGAATGGATGCGCGCGAATAGTTTTTTCAGAACTGCAAAATCGGATGGGCTACAGACAATTGAAATGCGTTTTGACAATGGCGAGATCAATATCAAAAATGGTGAAGGCGCGGAAATCCGCTTCTCTGTTCACGATGGCGAAAGCCTAGAAGCGGCCAATGCCGAAATAGCAAAATTCATGCAGCCTATCGGGGTACATGAAGATTTACCTGTGCCCCAGATTATCAAGCGCACCAAAGAGCGTGGCACTTGGGACTATATCGATTCACCAATTTCTATCATTAACGCAGAAACCGTAAAACAGGTTGGCGAAGCATTAGGCGCTGATCTGGATCCCATTCGATTTAGAGGAAACCTGATCGTTTCAGACCTCCCCGCTTGGCACGAATTTTCTCTGATAGGTAAACGCATCAAGCTTGGCGAAACAATACTGGACGTTCATCGCCCGATTGATCGTTGTCCTGCACCCGGCGTCAACCCGATTACGGGCGAGCGGGATGTGGACGTAACGCCCGGCCTGCGCGATCACTTTGGTCACATCTATTGTGGAGTATACGCCAATGTTGTGAGTGGGGGAAACATTCAGCCCGGCGACAAAATAGAAGTGATCGGCGATAGCAAAATTCCGCTCGAAGATTTGATGGTCTCGAACGCATCGCCTTATCCACTCTGGCCGCGCTATGCCAAAATCACAGCTTATGAAATCGGTGAAAACGCAACCCGTCTTTCCCTGAAAAATGCTACGCCCTGGCCATTGCCGGCACCGGAAGTGGGGCAAAGAATTCGGTTTCACCTTGGACCAGACTATTGGACTACCGAGTATATATCGGACGTGTCACATGGGCAGTATCATTTCGAAGTTGAGAAAAGCAAAACCGACGATCCGGCAACAGAAGAGCTGCGTAGTGGATTGGCAGAAGGTGATGAACTGATCATCAGCGGCCCCTTTGGGCGGGCCAAAGATGGCTGAGGAATTTGACTACATCATTGTAGGCGCAGGTTCTGCCGGATGCGTGCTGGCCAACAAGCTAAGCGCAGATGCATCTAATCGCGTCTTGGTTTTGGAGGCAGGCCCAATGGATCGCGATCTGATGATCCATATGCCTGCGGGTGTCTACAAAGTTTACACTGATCCTAAACTCAATTGGAACTACGCGACAGAGAACGAGCCGGAACTCCTTAACCGCAATGTAGATATGCCACGCGGCAAAGTGCTTGGAGGCTCGTCATCGATTAACTCCATGGTCTATATGCGCGGGCATCCGCTCGACTATGATCGGTGGGCATCAGAACTTGGTCTTATCAATTGGCGCTATGCGGATTGCCTTCCCTATTTCAAAGCGGGAGAAAAAAGCGACCGCGGCGCA
>CALLHT010000008.1 GCA_938009335.1 uncultured Rhizobiaceae group bacterium | reverse complement strand
AGGATCAACAGCCTCTTGCGGCGTCTGTGTGCGAATATCGGCACTTTCCTGTGGCCGCGTAACAGAGCAAGCAACCAGCATTGCCGATAAAAGCACTGCCAAGAACCGTATACAGCGCTTTTTATTGCTGTGCATGTCAGTATCAACGCATAACATGTGCATACCCGTAACCGCTTGTTGGAGACCCTTGCCCTCTCCAGTATCCAATATATCTATTAAAGCAAATTGTTGCAGACCCAAAGCATTCTGCGCAACAAAATTAAACAATGGTTAACCATAAAACCGCCACTGCGCACTACCAATCGAGTCAGTCATGCAATCAGACTTCCTAGAAGATCCACGGGTCGCCTTTGCCAAGGGAAAAGCCTATGCCCTGACACCGATGACAATTTCCAAGGAAGAAATCATAGAATTCGCGACAGAATTCGACCCGGCTTTCTTCCATATAGACGAAGAGGCCGCGAAATCGTCTCTTTTGGGTGAGTTGATCGCTTCAGGTTTTCACACCTGTGCAATTTGCATGAAAATGATCTGCGACAGTTATCTGCTGCGCTCAACTTCACAGGGGGCACCTGAGGTTGAGGAAATCAAATGGCATGCACCCGTTAAACCGGACGACACCCTCAGCGGCACGTCGACTGTGACTGAAGCACGCCAATCTGCATCCCGGCCAAACATCTGGATAACAAAACTATCCCACGAGCTTTTCAACCAGAACAGTCAAAAGGTTATTTCTATGAAAGTCGTCGGGCTTTTTGAGATTCGGGAGGATGTGGCATGATAAACCATGAGAACCTACCAAATCATATCTGTCCCGGGAACCGTATCGAGGTCGGTGATTTTGTCTTTGAGAAAGAGGATGTGCTTCGCTTTGCAAGGGCTTGGGATCCGCAACCCTTTCATACCGATGAAGACGCTGCAAAAAACAGTCTGTTAGGTGGCCTTTGCGCATCAGGATGGCACACGGTTTCTGTTTGGATGAAATTACAGCGAGCATCCATCGCACGCCATAACGAGCAGTTAAAATCAGAGGGCAAAGCTTTTCCAGAATTTGGCCCCTCACCTGGTATGAAACATATTAAGTGGTTAAAACCGGTATATGTTGGAGATCGGATTTCCTACGTCAATGAAATTGTCGATTGCCGAGCCAGCGGCTCAAAACCCGGTTGGTACATTATGCAAAGCAAAGTTAAGGCGACTAACCAGCATGGCAAAGACGCCATGACCTTTGAAAGTGCCGTTTTCCTTCGTCTTATTTCTTCTCAATAATTCACTCGCCGCATTTCAGGTATGGTGCGTCGCGTGTGATGCAGCCAATCTTACAGAATTCAACGAACTTCCATCAACTTCGACGGAGACCATCATGGCCCAACTTCAAATTGTCTATTGGCGCGATATTCCAGCGCAAGTGATCGTAAAAGCAGGTCGACGCAATGTCGCCAAGAGAGAGTTATCTCTTCGCTTTACCGAGGCAATCGACATGTGTGCCATGCGTACAGGTGCTGCGGAAACCGATGACTATTTGGAAGAATGGCGTCGTGCTGACCCGGTAGAAGTGGGCGATGACCTGGAGGCGGAAGCTGAAAAAGCCGCAAACGAACTGGAAGAATCATACCCAAAAGAACGTCTGGTAGCGTTGGTGAAAGCCGGCGGCAAAGAGGATTAGCCATGACCAAGATCGCAGCATCTATCGAAATTTCACCGAAGCAGGCCGTTGAGAACGAAGATATACCGGGCCTATTTCCTGCAGGCACTCGTGTATATATCACCGATGTTGGAACAGACACGGCTGAAACACTAACTGCAGGCGCCAAACGCGTTAAGGATCTGGGTTATACACCCGTTCCCCACTTTGCCTCACGGCGTTTGACGACAAAAGAAGCGCTTGAAGATCGTATCAAGATGATGACGCAAGAAGCCGGTGTAACAGACGTATTGGTCATCGGGGGCGGTCTTGAAAAAGAAGCTGGCGAATTCGATTCCTCCATGAAAGTGCTTGAGACCGGTTTCTTCGACAAATACGGCATCCAACATATGGGCGTGGCCGGACATCCAGAAGGTTCGCCGGATTTCTCTGAGGAAGTTGCCTACGAAGCACTAAAGTTCAAGCAGGACTTCCATAACCGAAGCGACATCGAGCTGCGCATCGTAACGCAGTTTGGGTTTGACGCAGACAACTTCACCAAATGGGCGGAAGGTCTATCAAGCCACGGCGTTGATCTACCCGTACACCTTGGTGTCGCAGGTCCCGCCAAACTCACAACACTGGTGAAGTTTGCAGCGATGTGTGGTGTTGGAAATTCAATTTCATTTCTCAAAAAACGCGCTGGCGCAGTTCTTCAACTTGCTGCAGGCTTTGATCCAGATGAAATCGTCAATCCAATTGAAGCAGCTGCAACGAGCACGGAAAACTCCGCGATCAAACAGATCCACGTCTTCCCATTTGGTGGTGTGAAAAAATCTGCGGAGTGGTTGAAAGCGCGCGGCAGCTGGTAGGTTTAATCCGGTAAAATGCAATTTGGAAAAAGTTGAAAGAACGCGGCCACTTGTTGGGGAAGGTTTGGAAACAACCGCGCTCTTTCAACACAATTCAAGCGACCTTTTTGACCTCGGGGGTACGGTCCAGATGCGCTTGAAGAAAAGCTTCTGCGGCCCGGCCTGCTAGGTGCGATCGGTTCAGCGTATAAATGTGAATTTGTTCAAACCCTGCGATCGCCAAATCATGCACCTGCGCTTTTAGAAGTTCTGAGGCAACTTCCAGATCATCCGTCCCGCACGTATTTGCCTTGTCGAAAGCTTCAT
>CALLHT010000007.1 GCA_938009335.1 uncultured Rhizobiaceae group bacterium | reverse complement strand
ACTGACATGCACAGCAATAAAAAGCGCTGTATACGGTTCTTGGCAGTGCTTTTATCGGCAATGCTGGTTGCTTGCTCTGTTACGCGGCCACAGGAAAGTGCCGATATTCGCACACAGACGCCGCAAGAGGCTGTTGATCCTGTTTTGGGTCCGGTTCTGCCAGGCGATACATCCGCTACAGCAGATGATAATAAACACACGGTACTAGCGCTTTCTGCCGGAGGTGCAGATGGCGCGTTTGGTGCGGGTGTTTTGGCAGGATGGGCTGCTAGCGGTACGCGTCCGAGTTTTGATGTGGTGACAGGGGTCTCCACCGGAGCGCTTTTGTCGGTCTATGCGTTTCTTGGTTCAGACTATGACGATTTGGTACGTGAACTTTATACCAATCAGACCAATGAAACCATCTTCAAGAAAAGAGGCCTAAGCGGCATACTAAGCGATAGTCTTTATGACAACGAGCCCTTCAAGGAACAAATTGAAGAGAATGTCACAGAAGAATTGCTCGTAAAGATTGCCGCTGAACATGACAAAGGACGTCGGTTGTATGTTGCCACCACGAACCTCGATGCGGGAGAACTCGTCATATGGGATATGGGGCAGATTGCTAAGGGCGGTCGTACAAACCCGGTCCAGCACTTTCAAAAGGTGCTACGTGCTTCTGCTTCGGTACCGGGTTTCTTCCAGCCAGTATACATCAAGCCTCAGCGTGGGGTTCAATTGCGGCAAGCGCATGTGGATGGCGGCGTCAAAGAACCTGTTTTGTATTCAGACTTTATGGGCGCCTCAGCGTTGTCAGACCGCAACCTTTATATGATTGTGAATGGCACCACGCGGCGCTTTAATGCGTCAACACCTGTAAAAGCCAGCCTTGCCAGCATCACCCAAAAAACGATTGCTGAGCTTATTCGCGAATTGCAACGGGATACAATCTATCGTCATTTTACTGTGGCAAGAAACAGCGGCGTGAAATTTCACATTACCTCGATTCCAGATGATATTCCGATCGCACAAGAGTCGCTCAACTTCGACCCTGTTCGAATGCGCAAACTCTATGCGTCAGGTTTTGAGATTGGGAAGAACGGTGTTGATACTTGGTCTAAGGTGCCGCCAACCAGCTTGGTTCGCACCCAAGAAGCTTCTCTTAACAAGCTTCAACAATAGAGCCTATGCCGAGTTTGCAGCTTCTGACAGGGCAGGGGTAAGGTCTCCAAACCCGGTAAAGCGGTATTCATATTCAAGCCCCAGAAAATCCGCTGCCTCTCGTGCGTTTGCTTCCAATTCCGGGTCTTCAGTCTGTGCCAGATAAAGCGCGCGTGTGTAATTGCCAAAATACATGGGAAGAAGTTCCGGGTGGCGATCAAGTCCAAGTGGGCGCTTCATAAATGTTTCGAAGTGGCGCGCAAGAAAGTCAGTGATGAAGAACGTCGTCAAATAATCACCATCGGCCTCGGCGAATTGTTGATTGCCCATATAAAATGAAAAACAATGCGGTCCGGCAATCCGCTCTACTCCGTGCTTCATGCAGACTTTGTCCAGTTCGCCGCCCGTTCCGCAATCCGCGTATCCCACGAAGATGTTTTCAAACCCTTCTTCACGGGCGCGGGCGATAGCCTTATCCATCTCAGGTGCAATTCTTTCAGGATGATGGTGGTATTCAGCAGGTAAGCATTTCAGATCAACGTGATCGAAGCCAAGTTGCTCGTTAATGGCCAGAACTTCCCGTGCTATCATCCCGCAACCAATGACGCGCACACGCTTTGCGGGAGAGGCTTCTGCTTGAAGTTTTGACGTCATGACCGAATGCCGATCCAAGAGTTTTCAATGGTTGAAATCATATCATAAAAAAGGGCGCTGTAAGAGCGCCCTTGATCAAATTTCCAAATGCCGCACTTTGGTTCAGCCAGTAGCCATTTGGTTGTGCTTGCGTGCCATGAACTCTTTAGCGGTTTCCACGGCGACCGCGGCATCACGACAATAGGCATCGGCGCCAATCGCTTTGCCGAAGTCCTCGTTCAACGGCGCGCCACCTACAAGGATTGTATAATCATCGCGCATGCCTTTTTCGATCATCGTGTCGATTACGACCTTCATGTAAGGCATGGTTGTTGTTAGCAGCGCCGACATGCCAAGAATGTCTGGCTGGTGCTCGTCGATAGCTGCAAGATATCCGTCAACATCCGTATTGATGCCGATATCATGAACGTCGAAGCCAGCTCCTTCCATCATCATGCCAACAAGGTTTTTGCCGATGTCGTGGATGTCACCCTTAACTGTTCCGATCACCATTGAACCAAGCTTAGGCGCGCCAGTCTCAGCAAGGAGCGGGCGTAGAATGGTCATGCCCGATTTCATGGCGTTCGCGGCAAGTAGAACCTCCGGCACGAACAGGATACCGTCACGGAAGTCGATGCCGACAATCCGCATGCCTTCGACCAGTGCCTTGGTCAGAACGTCGTAAGGCGTCCAGCCCCGTCCCAATAAAATGTTTGTGCCTTCTTCGATTTCCTCTTTTAGGCCATCGTAGAGGTCATCATGCATCTGGGCTACCAGTTCGTCGTCGTCTAGCTCCGATAGGATGATTTCGTCTTCATCAGACATTGGCATTCTCCAAACTCAAGCTGAATTCCAGCTATCTATACCTCATCGCACTTTTGCGATGTCTCCCAAACGCACTTTGCGTCATTCTTCGCATTTAGCAAGCAAAAGCTGATTTACAAAACCTTTTTGCGACTGAATGAAGAATGGATGCGACGGGTTGAAAACAGGTTAAGAATTCCGCTAAGCGTTAAAACTCAACCACGTGCCTTAAAACTAGGCGATAAAGCCTCAAGTTTCCAAAGCATTGGAACGGTCTGCATCCGCTCAATACCGTGATCGAGCGTAAAGCGCCAAGCGCGCTCGGCTCCCTCGAAATGTTTCAAAATCGGATCGCCGTCCCAGATGATTTCGGTTGTCCCAACCATTTGAACCAGCGATGCATTCTTCGGATTATGAAAGACCAATCCGGCCTTCGGATTCAACATGAAATTCCCAAGTGTGTTGAAGATGAAGTTTCCAAAATAATCTGGAATTGTAAGGGTGTTTCCATCGACCTGAATAAACCCCGGTTTTCCGCCACGATGGTTGACATCCACCCCCTCAATCCTTCTGTCGGTTTCGGTGCTGATATGGCTCGCCACAAAGAAAAAATCGGCTTCCTCGATGGTTTGCTGAGTAGCCATGTCAATGGACGAAAACTTTCGTACCGAACGGGTTGAAGGTTCAGCGCTTCTTGTAAATTTCGGATTGCGATGGTTGATGTATTTCGGGCAGTTTCCGTAGGACTGATCCACCCGCGTTAGAAATCCGTTATGATCGATTACTTCAACGCTAACATTGGCGCGATTGCGCCTGCGGGTATGCATTTCAATTCCCAGGAATGAAAGTGGTACATCTGGCGCAAGATTGCCGGAAAGCGGGTCTGTCGGGTCGGTTTTTGCGCTGACCTTGATATGTTTGTCATCCATTGTGGAAATGAAACCGGGTTCTCCAAACAGGATAGATGCCCATGGCCAGTCTTGTTCATCAACGCTGCCCACGACAAAGTAAGGAAGTTGTTGGAAAAACTCCCTATGTTGATCTGGCATATGATCGCGGATAACCCGCTGGCCGATTTCTTCCTGTTTTTCTAATATGCCGAGGCGCTTGTGAATGGCTTTTTCGCCAGCATGATAAGGGGATTTTGACGCTGTATCGGAAACTGTCATGTCTTCATCATGCGTTTCAGAACATCGTCTTTATAAACGAAATGATGCATGAGTGCCGCACCGATATGGATGATAACGAGCGCCGCAATGAAAAGGCCAAGATAGTGGTGGATTTCCAAAAGGAAATTGCCAAGTTCTCGATCCTTCTCAACAATTCGCGGCAGATGCCATCCTTCAAAGAAAAAGGGTATCTTTTTCACACCCCAGGCATTGGTTGCATACCAGCCAAGAAACGGCTGAATGATGAGGCTTGAATATAGCAGAAAATGCACAACCTCAGCGGCACGCTTCTGCATGTGGCTCATCGCGACTGGAAGGGGCGAGGGTGGCGTCGTAAAGCGATAGATAACGAGACGAACGATGACCAGCATCATAAGAAGGAAGCCGGTAGCACGATGGTAGTCGTAATGTTTTCCAACCTTAAAACCATTACCCATCAGGATGCCGACCACAATCACGTAGAGCATCATGGCTGCCATGAGCCAATGAATCAGCCGCATCGGTAGCGCGTATCCTCGTTGGCCTTCGGTTTCCATCGACTTTCTCCTCACATCAACATTTTGAAAAGCTTACTAGAATGCCTTGAAATGCGTCAAGGAATGCAGGCTATTCTCCTTCAACATGATGTGAAGGTGTGAAAATTACTCTGTCGGTTTTTTGCATAGGATTAACGCGAACGGATCTTCATTGCCTGCAAGGCCTACTTCTTTGCCCGTTTTAACATTTAATGTCTCAAAACCAGCGTCTTTCAGATGCTGCAGAAGTTCATTCTCTTCGTAATAGGTATAAAACCGATCCAGCCGGTCGCGGTTGGCGTCGGCTCCAAGTTTCATGCCGATATGGAAGGCGCCGCCGGGCTTGAGAGCTTCGTTTAATGCTGTGAGGTGCTTCGGGAATGCAGATCGTTCTGCATGTAACAGGCTGAAATTTGCCCATACGCCATCATAAACAGCTGAGCCTGATATCTCATCAAAGGTCGCTTTCCGTGCATTGATACCAAAGGCGTCACGAGCAATTTTTACCATTTCCAGAGATGCATCCGTCGCGTCCACATCAAACCCGGCTTCTTTCATGAAACGAGCCCAGTTTCCGGGACCGCATCCCAGGTCCAATATTCTTCCGCCTTCGGGAAGCTCTTCCATGAACATTATCAATGCTTTATTGGGTTTTTCTACCGGAAAGCGCGTGTGATAATCCTCGGCATTGAGGTTATAGGCTTCAATAGTTTTGGTGTCACTCATTTGCTGTTCCTCACTTTCGGCGCGCACTTGCCTATGTTTGGGTTGGCAGATTTAGACCAATCCTTGGCGCAATAAGGCATGTTGATATTGGATGGTCGCATAAAACCTAATGCTAAGGTAATCTAATTCCGGCAACAAGGATATGACCCATGAGTGTGGATGAAACACCCGTTGAAGAAACTGGCCGTCGCGGCGGCGGACGCAGAGGCCGTGGCGGGGGAGGTGCTGCCGCACGACGTCAATCGCGTTCCGGACCGCAGCTTATATCCTTGCCAAATCTCGTTCGTGGTCTTGAGCCAACAGACATCCTTAGTCAGGAAGCGATAGAAATTATCGAAGAAAATGCTGATACCCTCATGGAAGAGGTCGGTGTTATCTATTCGGATGATGAAGAAGCGCTGAAAATGTGGAAAGACGCTGGCGCTGATGTTCAGGGCGAGCGGGTTCACTTTCCGAAAGGTTTGTGCCGTGAGTTGATGAAAACGGCACCTTCGTCATTTACCCAGCATGCGCGCAATCCACAACGCAATGTTGAGATTGGCGGCAAGCACACCGTGTTTGCCCCAGTTTACGGACCTCCATTTGTTCGCGACCTTGAAGGCGAGCGCCGCTACGCCACGATTGAAGATTTCCAAACCTTCGTGAAGCTTGCCTATATGGCACCTGCAATGCACCACTCCGGTGGTACTGTTTGTGAGCCGTGCGATATTCCGGTGAACAAGCG
>CALLHT010000006.1 GCA_938009335.1 uncultured Rhizobiaceae group bacterium | reverse complement strand
GGCTTTAACCCGAACCACCTTGTATTGGCTGACGGTGTTGAATTCTTCATCGGTCAAGGGTGTAAGGTTGGTCTTGGTGGCCACTTGATGGGCCAGAAAGTGACCGACCAGGTCGCTGAAATGCGCTCATTGCCTGCCGGTATTGACCAGCGCTCACCTGCGCGTCACCCGGACTGGTTGGGGCCGGATGACCTTGCGTTGAAGATCGAAGAAATTCGTGAAGTCACCAATGGCATGGTTCCGATCCAGCTGAAACTTGGTGCTGCACGTGTTTATGACGATGTGCGTATGGCTGTGAAATGTAATCCGGACTCAATCTATATCGACGGTATGGAAGGTGGCACGGGTGCTGGTCCTCACCTTGCAACGGAAGACACAGGTGTTCCGGGTATTGCTGCGATCCGTCAGGCGCGTAAAGCGATTGATGATCTTGGTAAGCGTGGCGAAATCTCGCTCGTATATGCCGGTGGTATCCGTAACGGTGCGGACGTTGCGAAAGCTATCGCGCTGGGTGCAGACGCGATTGCATTGGGTCACTCCGTCATGATGGCTTTGAACTGTAACAAGGACATTCCGGAGGCCAATTACGAAGAAGAGATGGGTGTAGAGCCTGGCTATTGCTACCACTGTCACACAGGGCGTTGTCCTGTTGGTGTTGCTACACAGGATCCATTGCTTCGCCAGCGTCTCGACCCGGATGAAGCCGCGGAACGCGTCTACAACTTCTTGCATACGCTCACAATTGAAGCTCAGTTGTTCGCACGTGCTTGCGGTAAGACGCATCTTCACAGCCTTGAGCCGGAAGATTTGGCAGCATTGACCATGGAAGCATCTGCGATGGCTGGTGTTCCACTTGCCGGTACCAACCATACGGTTGGCATCGAAAACTATCACGATCTTTAAGGAGGACAGGACATGGCTGGAACACAGTATCGCGGTTCTGAAATCAAAAGCGTCGACCAGTTTCTGGAAGACAAAGAGGGTCTAGACTCCGAGCGTGAGCAGGAAATCGGACAACACATTGGCTATCGCTATGATGTGAATCTTGTTCCTGATTACGACCGGATCACACCGTTCCTTTCCAAATATATGGAAGTAATGGGTTGGGACGATCTCAACTGGCTGGAAGATGTTCATATGGGCTACGAAGATGGCATGCCTGCTGTTTTTGACCGTAACATCAACGGTTGGGTTCGGGTTCCCGATAGCGTTACGCTGCCGGATAACCAGCAGGACCGGGATATGGTTGCGCGTGAGTTTTTGATTAAGTTTCAGATGTCAGATCGCCACCCATTGGTCTCGCTTCGCAAGGCCTATATGAAGTTTTGATTGGTCGGGAGGTGTTTCTCCCGCTAGTCTAAACCTGCTCCCGCCTGACTTTGATAAGTGGTCTGGCGGGAGCAGACCAAAATTTACCGAATAATATCAGTTTGGAGAATGAGGTTGTTAATGAGTGGTATCCAGGAAGTGTTTGGTCTCGATCAGGAGCCTTCGCCTTTACGGGATGCCTTTATGCGTTGGCAATGTCGGGTTCGCCAAATCGCGATGCGGGAAAAGCAGGGACGGCCGGATGAGGGCGTCATTGCAGATGTTACCCCCGAAGGCGCGACGGATGTCAAGGGAAGTATTGTTACGGTCCTTAATAAAGCACCGCTTCATTCCAAGACACCGGAACTCAAGCATATGTTTTTGCGGACCAATGATCCGGCACAACGCCGTGACAAGGCTCTGCAACTGTTTTCTGAAACCTATTTTCAGAAATATAAAGAATTCTCAGATGTGATCACGGCAACTTTTTTGCCAGGATCAGAAGGTGCGCGGTCCTTGGTAGAAGGAAAGCGCTGCACCTTGCAGTACGAAGCGTACAATCAGAAATTTTCATTGAAATGTCAGGTGAGGGAATTGTCTAAAGGGGAGCCAATCTATCAGGCTACCTATTGGCACAACCTGCTTTTCAATCCGAATCTGTCTCCGGACACCATCATACTAGGGTTTCAACCTGTGTGGGATGATTGCTCGGCAGATCCACCGCTTGCCGGAGGGCGTTAGATAAACACTCCGGTTTAATGAGGGAGACTAGCTAGGGAGGAAATTAGCAATGTCAAACCTGAAGAAAACCGCCAGTGCAATTGCACTGGGAGCTGCGATGTCACTATCAGCAGCAGCAAGTGCTACCGCTGCAGATAGCAGCGATCCAATCGTCATTCCGATTCACAACTGGTCAAGCCAGATCGTAATGAGCCATGCTGTGGGCCAAATCTTTGAGTCCATGGGAAACAGCGTGGAATTTGTGACAACAGACAGTCAGGCCGTTTATGAGTCAGTTCGCCTTGGCGATGTGGCGCTTGAGCTTGAAGTCTGGGAAGGTGCTTTCGGTAAATCATTCCGTGAAGCGCTTGAAAAGGGCGGTCTGCACGATGCGGGCGACCATGACGCGGTAACACGCGAAGACTGGTGGTACCCAATGTGGACCAAAGAGGCTTGCCCGGGTCTTCCTGACTGGAAAGCGCTCAACGATTGCGCTGCTCTGTTCAAGACCGCAGAATCGGGTGACAAAGGCCGCTATCTTGATGGTCCGGTTGACTGGTTGAAGCACGGTAAGGAACGTGTTGAAGCTCTCGACATGAACTTTGTTGTTGTGAACGCGGGTTCTGCAGCAGCTCTATGGGCTGAAATCGGCGCTGCGGAGAAAGACAAGCGTCCGGTCGTTGTCTTTAACTGGACACCAAACTTTGCTGAAGCTGTATGGCCTGGCGAGTTTGTTGAATTCCCTGCTTGGGAAGACGGTTGCGATAAAGATCCTGCAAAAGGTCCAAATCCAAATGCGCTTTACGACTGTGGTAACCCTGCAAAAGGTTACCTGAAGAAAGCGGCTTGGGATGGCATGAAAGACAAATGGCCAAAAGCCTACTGTGTTCTGACCAAGCTGAGCTTCACCAACCCACAAATCGCTGAAATGGCAAAGATTGTGGACGTGGATGAGGAAGAAGCCGAAGATGCAGCAGGCATCTGGCTTGCAGCAAATGAGGGCGTTTGGAAGCCTTGGGTAGATGCTTGTGCAGGGGACGCATAAGTATCTTTCCTAAACACTCCATGCATCCCGGCCACACGGCCGGGATGTTTCTATAAAATTCTGAGTGCACAAAATGAAAAAAGACGAAGTCGTCATCAGTTGCCGAAATGTATGGAAACTCTTCGGTGATCAGCCAGAGCGTTTTCTAAGCTCACTTGATGAAAATGCAACGTATGAAGACATTCGCGAGCAAGGCTATATTGCCGGTGTGCATGATGTTTCCGTAGACGTGCATCGTGGTGAAATGCTGGTGATCATGGGGTTGTCCGGATCAGGCAAATCCACGCTGGTGCGTTGCATGGGACGGCTTCACGAATCCACTGGTGGGGCTATTGAAATTGAAGGCGTGGACATTGGTTCGCTCGAAGAAGATGCGCTTATTAATCTGCGCCGTCAGAAAATGGGAATGGTGTTCCAGAGCTTTGGTCTGCTGCCACACAGGACCGTTTTAGAGAATGTTGCCTTTCCGCTTGAGATGCGGGGACAGGATAGACACGAACGCCGTGCGCGTGCGATGGAAGTGATCGAGCTTGTCGGACTTTCAGGACGCGAAGAATATTTCCCGCGAGAGCTTTCCGGTGGCCAGCAGCAACGCGTAGGCATTGCGCGTTCGCTTGCGATTGAACCGGATATCTGGTTCTTGGATGAACCGTTTTCAGCGCTCGATCCGCTTATTCGTCGTGAAATGCAGGACGAGTTTTTGCGCTTGCAAGAGATGCTTGGCAAAACGATTGTGTTTATTACGCATGATTTTGATGAAGCACTTCGTCTAGCGGACCGGATTGCAATCATGAAAGATGGTGCGATTGAACAATGCGACACGCCGGACAAGATTGTCCTTAATCCGGCAACAGAATATGTTGCGAAGTTCACCGAAGAAATCGAGAAAGCGCGGGTCGTACATGCCGGTGTTTTGGCGAAGCCTGCCAAGGGCAAGTCATTGGATGGCAAGGCAGTGAAAGCATCGGCAACGATACAATCACTTGCTCGGATGTTAATCTCTGACAAGCGTAAGAATATCCCGGTTGAAGATGATGCCGGGAAATTGCTCGGCGCAATGGATCGGCAAGAAGCGCTCGATATTCTTTTGGGAGACGCAAGCTGATGCAGCTGACCCGTCATTCACAGATTGGATTTGGGCTGCTTGCTCTTGCGGTTTTACTGACTTTAGCGAAACCGCTATTGCCCGAGGGTCTTATTCGTCTTCCTGAATGGCATCCGATATGGGCTTTCTATATGGATGCCTGGTTTTCTTGGCTTCAAAACGATCTGGGTCTCATCCATGTGACAAGAACCATAGCTGGATGGATAGGGTTTCTCATCGATTCAGCAGCGAACCTTTTATATGGCAAATCACGCTGGCCACGACTTGATGCCATTCCCTGGTCTGTGATTGCCAGTCTTGCAGCAGTGCTGGGATACTATCTTGGAGGTTGGAAGCTGGCGCTTCTGGCAGGCGGCACATTTACCTGGACTGCCATGATGGGGCAGTGGAAAATTGCCATGGAGACCATGTCTGTGATCGTGATCGCAGCTCCGATTGGTTTTGCGATTGGACTGCTCTTCGGGATATGGGCGTGGAAATCCAAGCGGGTTGAAGCGGCGTTGCGCCCCATTCTTGCGGTTCTGCAGACCCTTCCGTTCTACACCTATCTTTTGCCCGCAGTGATCTTCTTCAAGGTGGGCCCCACGGCTGCCTCTGTTGCGACGATTGTCTATTCGATTCCTCCGATGATCTTGATGACGGCAGTCGGCCTCAAGAAGGTCTCACCGGAAGTGGTCGAGGCCGGGAAAATGTCGGGCTGTACGCGGTGGCAAATGCTGACGCGGGTTTACTTACCCTCTGCACGAACTGAAATTTTGATTGGGCTCAATCAGGTGATCATGCTGAGTTTGGCGATGGTGGTTCTTACCGCTTTCATCGGCATGCCGGGTCTTGGTGCAAAGCTTCTTGCGATGATGAACAGTTTCAAGCTTGGTCGCAGCTTTGAGATTGGCATTACGATTGTGCTTCTGGCGATTACTCTGGACCGTTTGTCAAAAGCTTGGGTTGTTAAACAGCCAGAGCATTTTGAGAAAGGAACTCCCTGGTGGGTGAGGAACCAGGCTTGGCTTGTTGCTGCCGGTGTGATGCTCTTCTTCTTTGTGCTTAGTGAGCTGGTGCCCTATTTCGATGAAGTGAAACGCAAGCAATCTTTTTCTGTTGGCAAGGAAATCGATTGGGCCATGAAGTCTTTCCTTGCGCTTGATCCGGTGCAGGCCGTCACCTATTACATTCGATATTTCTTCAATGTCTGGGTTCTAATTCCAACGGAAAACGCGCTTTTATATGTGCCTACATTTGCATTGATTGCCGCAGTGACCGGCATTTGCTGGCTGATGGGCGGAATGAAACCCGCAATTATCGGTTTCACGTTCTTCTTGCTTGTCGCCATTTTGGGCTGGTGGGATCGCGCCATGTTGACGTTGCATTCCACGGTAACCGCCACAGTGTTGGCGATGTTGATCGGCATGCCCATGGCCATTCGTGCTTCGCGGTCAGAAAAAGCATCGCGACGAATGATTTATATCTGCGATACAGCGCAAACTTTTCCGAGCTTTATCTATTTGCTGCCAGCGATCATGCTCTTTGGCATTACGCCTGTGACGGTTATTCTCTCAATCCTTATTTATACCATGGTGCCTGTAGTGCGATACACGATTGAAGGTCTGCGAGGCGTACCAGCTGAAATGACCGAGGCTGCCGATATGTCGGGGGCCACGCGGTCTCAGAAATTGTGGAACGTGCAACTGCCGCTTGCCATGCCAACTATTGCGGTAGGCCTGAACCAAGCACTGATGTTCTCGTTCTTTATGGTGATTATCGCGGCCTTTATCGGCACCCGGGATTTGGGTCAGGAAATGCAGCGCACCATGGCGGGAACCGAACTTGGCAAAAACTTTACGCTTGGGTTCTCAGTTGTGTTGATGGCACTGGCCTTTGATGTGGCCATCAATAGCTGGGCCGAGCGCAAGCGCAAACTACTTGGGTTGTAAGTCATGGGAACA
>CALLHT010000005.1 GCA_938009335.1 uncultured Rhizobiaceae group bacterium | reverse complement strand
AAACAAACCAGTTGGCGCGGAAATCAACCAGTGCCGGCCATTTTTACAAAGCACGTTCGAACGTTTTGCCAATCTCAAAACCTTGGTTACACTTGGCAAAATTTCGCACGACTCTACCATCAGAGCGCTTGGCGGGAAACTATCTAAACATCCGTTTGGGCATGAGGTTGAAACCGAATTAGGCGGCTACAGGATTATCTCCAGCTATCATTGCTCACGGTATAATACGAATACAGGCAGGCTTACGGAGGCCATGTTTGATGATGTGTTTGAGAAAGCAGCTAAATCCATAATTTAGGATGCGTAGCTGCGCTCAAACGTTTTTCATCAGTTCTGAAAGCATATCGGTTTCTGCACCCATCCCATTCTCAGCAACTCCCTTTGCAGCGCGCAACCGAACCTCTTCAGCCTTATTTTGCGAGAGCTTCCAGGTACCATCAATCGATGTAACATCAAGCATTGCAGGAACGATCTGGCGTTGCATTTTATTATAGATGCCCTGATCCATCTTCTCGCTGGTCCAGGGTTTCTTTGGGAGAAGTCGCTCCTCCATTGAAGCAGACAAACGATCTAATACGCCATGGAGTTCTTCGTGTGGCAATTTCCGCAAACGGCCTCGAATGTGTACAGCGACATAGTTCCAAGTCGGCACCTGATCATCAATTTCATACCAGTCTGGTGAAACGTAAGAGTCGCCTCCGATCACGGCGATTACCGCATCAGCAGGTTGATCAAGCAATCGCAATATCGGGTTGGAGCGAACCAGATGCAGTTCAACAGTCTTGGCATCATCAGACAAGCAAAACGGGATATGGCTGATAAGCGGCCCAGTCTCGGCATTCACGGCTAGGGTTCCGAATGCGCGCTCTTTGGCAAATGCGATATTTCGCTCTTCTGTTTCTTTTCTGAATACTGGATTGGGATGCATAATTCCCTACCCTTTGTCGCGCATCAGACGTGCTTTCTCGCGGTTCCAATCTCGTTGTTTTGAAACCTGGCGCTTGTCATGCGCCTTCCGGCCACGCGCAAGCGCGATCTGTAACTTAGCCAGTCCGCGCTCGTTGAAAAACAACCTGCTGGGAACAATCGTCAAGCCCTCTTTCTGCACGCCACCCATGAGCTTTGCCATCTCACGCTTATGAAGAAGAAGCTTTCGACGTCGGCGCGGATTGTGGTTGTTTCTGTTACCCTCAAGGTATTCAGGGATATAGCTGTTGATCAACCAAATTTCGCCCTGTTCTTCCGTGGCATAGCTTTCAGCGATATTGGCTTTGCCATTGCGCAAAGATTTGACTTCAGTTCCTGTTAGCTGAAGTCCTGCCTCAAAGGTTTCGAGATATTCAAAATTATGGCGAGACTTGCGATTGTCGGCAATCAGCTTGCCGTTGGTGCTTTCCTTTTTCTTGGGCGCCATGTCACAATCGCACTTCTCTTCTTTTGCTCTGGTAAGCCTAGTTCAGCAGGCCAGCATGCACCATTGCATCACGCACAATTTTCTGAGTGTCTTCGGAAATCGGCACGAGCGGCAGGCGTTGATTATTCTCACATTTGCCAAGCAATGAAAGCGCATATTTTGCACCACCCGGGCTTGGCTCAATAAAGAGCGCTTTATGAAGCGGGCCCAACAAATCCTGAATGGAAAGCGCTTTGGCAAAATCACCCGCGAGTGTTGCTTCCTGAAATTCAGCACACAGACGTGGCGCTACATTTGCCGTAACAGAAATACACCCCTGCCCACCATGCGCATTGTAACCAAGAGCGGTCACATCTTCACCGGACAATTGCACCCAGTCCTGGCCCAAAACAACACGTTCTTCCGTTGCCTTTCCAAGATTGGCGGTCGCATCTTTTACGCCAACAATGTTTTTGCACTCGGCATTCAACTCTTTCATGGTCGCGACATCAATCTCAACAATTGAACGGCCAGGAATATCATACAAGATAACCGGAATATCCACCGCTGCCGCAACCGCCGCAAAATGCGCTTTCAACCCGCGTTGATTGGGCTTGTTATAATATGGTGAAACAACAAGCACTGCGTCAGCACCCGCTTTTTCAGCGTGTTTGGCAAGATCAATCGCTTCGGCTGTATTGTTTGAACCGGCACCGGCGATCACCGGCACTTGACCTGCGGCCACATCAATACAAACCTCAACCACCTTCTTGTGCTCATCATGAGACAAGGTTGGAGACTCGCCGGTCGTCCCTACGGGAACAAGACCATGGCTACCTTCTGCGATCTGCCATTTAACAAACTCGCGAAATGCCTTTTCGTCGAATGCACCACTTCCGTCAAACGGTGTGACAAGCGCTGGCATCGATCCTCTAAACATTTCAAACTCCATAATTATATTTGATAGAACTCGCGGAACTTATCCGCGCTTTTGGTTTCGCGCAAGCAGATAAACGCCTGCGAAAAAAACTACGCGTGTTTAACCAATTTTCACCACTTTCCTCCATATTTTAGTAACGCTAACTGGCAGGTAGACATATGTGGCTTAGGCCTACTAAAAAAACGCGAACAACTTTGATGGCAACGGGTCTGGGTGCAGCGCTTGTTGCACCGGCTTTTGCTCAAGGCATTGAACAGCTTTTGATAGAACGCGTGCCCGTTCCTTCAGCCAAGCCTGATATCATCACAACAGGAAGCGTGCCCGCTGCCA
>CALLHT010000004.1 GCA_938009335.1 uncultured Rhizobiaceae group bacterium | reverse complement strand
AGTACAAACTTCTTTCAACGGCACAACAGTACCCAGCACATTGGACATATGCGTGATGGCGACAAGTTTTGTCTTATCGCTCAACGCTTCTTTGAACGTATCCATGTTGAATGAACCGTCCTCATCCACATAAACCCATTTGAGCTTCACACCCATACGCTCACGCAAGAAATGCCACGGCACAATATTGGAATGATGCTCCATAATCGTAAGGACAATCTCATCACCCTCTTTCAGGTGCTTCATCGCCCAGCCATAGGCAACCAGGTTGATGGCCTCAGTCGTGCCTTTGGTAAAGACAATCTCATCCACGCTTGGCGCATTTAGAAACGCCCTCACCTTTTCACGCGCAGCCTCATAAGCTTCCGTTGTAGCGTTTGAAAGGTGATGCAGTCCGCGGTGTACATTCGAATATTCATGGCTATACACATGGCTCACCGCATCAATCACTGCTTTTGGCTTTTGGGCTGAAGCACCATTGTCGAGATAGACAAGCGGCTTGCCATGCACCTCACGCGAGAGAATGGGAAAATCAGCGCGGATTTGATCGATTGGATAGGTCATCAAACGTTTTCGTCCAACCAGCTATCGATGATACCCGTCAAAGCTTCTTCCATCACCTCGCCTGCTTCCATCTCCTCGACCACTTCATCCACAAATGCCTTGATCAGCAGTGCACGTGCCGTCTTTTCGTCAATGCCACGCGCTTTGAGGTAGAACATGTGTTCGTCGTCTATGTCAGTCACAGTCGCACCATGCGCGCAGATTACGTCATCGGCAAAGATTTCAAGTTCCGGCTTGGCGGAGAAATCCCCCTCGTCGGTTAGCAACAGCGTATTGCAGGCCATTTGTGCGTCGGTCTTTTGCGCTGGCTGCGCCACTTTGATTTGGCCCTGGAAGATGCCATGCCCATCACCCGCCACCACATTGCGGAAAAGCTCTTCCGCATTGGTGTGCGGAACGTTATGCTCAAGCACGGTCGTCACATCAATATGCGCATTATCGCCCACAAGGTTCACGCCGCGGATTGCAAGGTTTGCATTCTCACCATTCACCGCAACCTTGATCTCCTGACGCACGAGCTTCCCACCCGCGTTCAGAACAAAGATAGATAAATCAGCATCTTGCTCAAGCGTTACATTGAGACGGGCTAGTCTACTCGCGGCTTCGTTTTCCTGCTGAATAATGTACCAAACAGCCTTCGCACCCTCTTCTAGCACCAGTTCAGAAACCGTGGTCGAAAGGCTGGCAACGCCGCCAGATGACGTATGGCGTTCAATGACATGACCTTCACTACCTGCTTTCACGGTTACCTTGTGATACGTTCCAGACCGCGCAGCCTGAGTAGAAACATGACCAAGGCCAAGCGGTTTATCTTTTGTCGCATCTCCGGAGATGACGAACTCCACCGCATCTCCAGCAGAAACCGCATTCATCGCAACAATCGCATCATTGATGTCGACTGAATTCGCTTTCGCAGCGTCCGCGGTCATGATGACACCGGAAGGAAGCACCTGTTCGCCGCTCAACTTGCCGTCGTTAAACGACACAAGGTGCGTATCAACAAGCGGAGTGTAACCGTTGTCACCGCCGTCAGCCGATGCTTCCGCCGGCAAGTCACGAAGCATTGCCCGTAGGTCCGTATAGTGGAAACTCTCTACCCGCCGTGTTGGCAACATAAAGCCAAGGGTTTCTTCTGCGGCAGTCTTTTGAATGTTCATTAAAACAATTCCTGTTTAAGCAGCGCGTGCAATCACGTCAGCGTAGCCGTTTTCTTCCAAGTGAAGCGCAAGCGATTTATCGCCAGATTCGATAATTCGTCCCTGATACAAGACATGCACGCTATCCGGCACGATATGCTCAAGCAGACGCTGGTAGTGCGTAATCACTAGGAACGCACGTTCTGGATCGCGCAGGCGGTTCACCCCGTCTGACACGATTTTTAGCGCATCGATATCCAAGCCTGAGTCTGTTTCATCCAACACGCAAAGCTTTGGCTCAAGCAATTGCATTTGCAGGATTTCAGCACGCTTCTTCTCGCCACCAGAGAAGCCGACATTCAAAGCACGCTTCAACATATTGAAATCAATGTTCAGCTCACCGGCAGCAGCCTTTACGGTTTTGATGAATTCAGGCGTTGTATACTCTGCTTCATCCCGCGCTTTACGCTGCGCATTCATCGCCGCTTTCAGGAAGTTCATGGTCGGAACACCCGGAATTTCCATCGGGTATTGGAACGCCAAAAACACACCGGAAGCTGCCCGCTCGTCCGGCTCCATTTCTAAGATCGATTCACCATTAAATAGGATATCGCCCTCCGTCACCTCGTAATCATCCTTGCCTGCAAGGACGTAAGACAAGGTCGACTTGCCGGAGCCATTCGGCCCCATGATCGCAGCCACTTCGCCCGCTGCAACCGTCAGGTTTACCCCTTTCAGGATTTCGGTTTCTTCTTCCGCAATGCGGACATGGAGGTTTTTAATTTCTAGCATTTCTTCTTACCTAATTTTGGGAACTTATCCCATTAATTGAATCCCGATATATCCGATTGTCGCTAAAAGCAGGATCAGCATCACACACAGCAAATAGAAAGTTTTTAGTTTCAACTGTCCGTTTTGTTGGTGCTTTTCTGAGCATACATCTGGAAGACTTTCATCAGAAATAATTCTTCCCAGCTCTTCTTTGCGCCTCCTAGTCTCATTCTCTAGCTCTAGCTTTTTTCTTACGACAATTCCCCAACCACTGCTGTATCTACCACCTATCATTTTTCTCCCACATATTTCATCACAATCGATACAAACCAAGGCGCTAAAAGCCACACAAGCAATCCCCAGACCGGTGTCCAGCTTTGTTCTGCGCGGCCAAACAACACTTCAACCATCGGCAATGCGATGAAGACGATCGGAAACACAATCATCCACGCAAAAACCAACATCCGCACCCAAATGGAAGACAGAAGCTTTTCTCGGGTCATGTTTTGGACCCCTTTTCCCCTTTATCTGTCGGCTCGGAGTGTGAAGCCCCAGCGTTTAGAAAAGGGCTGATATACTGCGACACAATGAAGTAAATACCAAAACCTGCAAGGCCAACCAATACCATGTTCACCCCAATTTCTTTGGTGAAATCACTAGAAGTAATCCCACCAATGATCGCCACTACGCAACCCAATACGCACGCGAATAGGGAAAGAGCTAACCAACCAACAACTAGACCGGAAAAACGTGCAAGCACCTAACCCACACTCCCCTCTAGCGAGATGCTGATCAGCTTCTGCGCCTCAACGGCAAATTCCATCGGCAGCGCCTGGATGACCTCTTTCACAAAGCCGTTCACAATCAGCGCGATTGCCTCCTCTTCCGGGATACCGCGTTGCAGGCAATAGAAAAGCTGATCATCAGAAATCTTCGATGTGGTTGCCTCGTGCTCAAACTGAGCGGTCGAATTCTTGGCTTCAATATACGGCACTGTATGCGCACCGCACCGGTCGCCAATTAAGAGTGAATCACATTGGGTAAAGTTTCGCGCGTCCGCTGCTTTTTTGTGGGCTGAAACCTGGCCACGATAGGTATTTTGCGAACGCCCTGCCGAAATACCCTTCGAGATAATCCGGCTTTTCGTATTTTTGCCGAGGTGCAGCATCTTGGTGCCACTATCCACTTGCTGCGCTCCATTAGAAACCGCAATCGAATAAAACTCACCCTGGGAATTATCACCACGCAAAATACAAGATGGATATTTCCACGTAATCGCTGAACCCGTTTCCACTTGCGTCCAAGAAATCTTGGAGTTGTCGCCACGACAATCACCACGCTTGGTCACGAAGTTATAGATGCCGCCCTTACCCGTTTCATCACCGGGGTACCAGTTCTGAACGGTAGAGTATTTGATTTCTGCATCTTCCATCGCAACGAGCTCAACAACTGCCGCATGAAGCTGGTTTTCGTCACGTTGCGGAGCGGTGCACCCTTCAAGATAGGAGACGTATGACCCTTTCTCGGCGATAATCAATGTCCGCTCAAATTGACCAGTATTTTCAGCGTTGATACGGAAATAGGTAGAAAGTTCCATCGGGCAGCGAACGCCTTCAGGAATGTAAACAAACGAACCATCGGTGAAGACCGCACAATTAAGCGTTGAGTAATAATTGTCTGTCACGGGCACAACAGACGCGAGGTATTTCTGAACCAGTTCGGGATGCTCACGAATAGCCTCAGAAATCGAACAGAAGATCACCCCCGCTTTTGAGAGTTCTTCTCTAAACGTTGTGACAACTGACACAGAGTCAAACACCGCATCCACGGCAACGCGACCGGAAGAATAGACATTATCCGCCATGTCTTCTTCGCGCACTTCCTCACGACGCTCGTCTTCAACCGGGCGACGCACACCTGCAAGAATTTCCTGCTCTTTGAGCGGAATCCCTAACTTCTCATAGGTGCGAAGCAATTCCGGATCTACTTCGTCCAGGCTCTTTGGCGCATCGTCCCAGTTTTTCGGCGCTGCGTAATAGTAGATATCCTGAAAGTCGATCTTGGGATATTCTACGCGCGCCCATGTCGGCTCATCCATCTGTTTCCAGCGTTCAAATGCCTCCAAACGCCAGTTGAGCATCCATTCAGGCTCTTCCTTCTTTGCAGAGATAAACCGAATAACGTCTTCGTTCAGGCCCTTTGGGGCCATGTCGGACTCGATATCGGTAGAAAAACCATACTTATATTTGTCGACGTCAATCTCGGCGACGGCATCAATGGTTTCTTGTACGGCGGGCATATCTGCTCTCCACTTTCTCTAATTAAGCGGCCATTCGGCCGATGATTGTTTTCCACGCATTCAAAAAGCGATCCGCTTCTTCCTGCGTTGAATTCCATCCGACGCTGACACGCAACGCGCCAGCCATTTCCTTGTCATTCGCACCCATGGCTTTCAGCACATGGCTCTGTTTCACCTTGCCGGAAGAACAAGCAGAACCTGATGAAACTGAAATTCCTTCAAGGTCCAACGCTACAAGCGCTGTCTCAGCCTTAATGCCCTCAACCGCAAAGCAGGATGTATTGCCCAGCCTGCGCTCGGATTTCCCGAAAAAAACCGGAGACGAAATTTCGTTCCCTGCTTCAAGAGATATAGTGCTTAGTCCGGTCTCAATCGAGTCTCTCAAACTATATTTCTTGATATTTTCAGTCAGATTTTCCTGATGCCATTCACAAGCAGCACCAAACCCAACGATTGCAGCAACATTTTCTGTGCCACCACGATGATAGCTCTCCTGACCGCCACCGGATAACAGAGGTTTTGGTGATAGAGCGCCATTTGCCAGAACCAATGCCCCTGCCCCCTGCGGACCACCAATCTTGTGACTGGAAAGAATGACAAAATCGGCTTCGGTCTCGGCAACGGAAAACTCTGTTTTGCCTAATGCTTGAACGGCATCTACGACCAGAAAACATTCATGCTTATGAACAATTTCCGCAATGGCTTTCACCGGCTGAATGATACCAGTCTCACTGTTCGCATATTGAACAGCAACCAAAACAGAGCCATCGCTGAAATCATGACTTGTAAGCACACTATCAAGCGCAGCAGTATCAACAAGACCATTCTCATGCACCGGGACATGTTCAACCGCATCCACGCCCAAACGGCCGCCATTCAAAACACAAGGATGCTCAGTTGCACCCGCATATACCTTGGAAATGGCAAGCTCCTGCCCACCAGCTCGAATAATCGGTGATAAGACATGATTCGCAGCTTCAGTCGCGCCTGACGTGAAAACGATGTTGGCAGGGTTGGCATCAATAAGCGCTGCAAGCTGCCGTCGGGCATTTTCAACCAGCTTGCGAGCATTGCGCCCATCAAAATGGATTGAAGATGCGTTTCCGACCGTGGAAAGCGCATCAAACATCGCCTCACGCGCGCAATCCAGCAAAGGAGCGCTTGCATTGTAGTCGAAATATGTTCGCTCAATGTGAGACATCTGGGCAGCGTTCTACGATCATTTCTTAAGGATAATCACCGCATTCCCTGCAAGATGCGCAATTTACTTGAAATTGGCACGCCTGATTGTTTAAGAAGACGCTTCAGGCAGGTTGGGTTGTTAATCCAGTTTTGAATAGTTCTAAACTGTTGTAGAAATCCGGCCTCATATCGTCAAGTGCCGAGGCGGAAAACTTTCCATGTTTTTCTGCCGCAATCGCAGCTCGGAGTATTCATGCCAGAAGTTATTTTCAACGGTCCCGTAGGCAGACTGGAAGGCCGTTATCAACCATCTAAAGATAAGACTGCACCAATTGCGCTCATCTTACATCCTCACCCGCATCCAAAATTCGGTGGGACCATGAACAACAAGATCATTTATGATCTTTTCTACATGTATCTGGAGCGTGGATTTACGGTCCTACGTTTTAATTTCCGTGGCGTAGGACGAAGCCAAGGTGAATTCGATCATGGCCAAGGCGAATTGTCCGACGCAGCAGCAGCTCTGGATTGGGTTCAGACCATGCACCCAGACGCGCGTGGGTGCTGGGTTGCCGGCTTCTCCTTTGGCGCATGGATCGGCATGCAGCTCTTGATGCGCCGCCCTGAGATTGAGGGCTTTATGTCTATTGCACCTCAACCCAACATTTATGACTTCTCATTCTTAGCACCCTGCCCGGCATCTGGCCTCATAATCCATGGTTCAGAAGACCGCGTTGCCCCACCTGAACATGTTCAAGGCCTGGTAGATAAGCTTAAAGCGCAAAAAGGCATCCTGATCACCCAAAACACCATGGAAGATGCAAACCACTTCTTCACGGAGCATCAGGAAGAGCTGATTGAAGAATGCGGCACGTATCTCGATAAACGCTTGGGTATCATCCCGGGCGGTATCGAAGAAACCATGCTGCTGCGCTAGTTCAAAACTCTTATGGCTAAACCGATCATCAGTAACGACGCGCTTTTGGACATTCAAAAGCGCGTTGAGAGCATTCCGCCGCAAGCGCTCCAGATGGAAATCCAGCGCAACATGATGGCTTTGCCTCAGCAGCCAAAGAATATTGGTCTGCATTTTGGCGTTGGGATGATGATGTCCCGAATGGGCAATCAAACCGGCGCGGCAGAGCTTCTCGAACGCGCTGTCAAACTCTCAAAAAACAATGAGATCATATTGGGTGCGACGGCTTTTGTTTTTGCCTCGCGTATTGGCGATCACAAAAAAGCATTGAAATACCTCCAGAAGCGCCAGCTGATCGAAAAGAAAAATGGCGGAAATCTATTGCTGATCGCCAACAGCCAAATGGAGTTGGGTAAGCTCGATGATGCTCTAGCAACGTTGGAGAAAGCAGAAGCCCTTACCGAAGATAAGAAAAAGATTCACGGCATGCGCTCGCGCTGCTATTTGCGTAAAGGCGATAGCATCAAGGCTCGTGCTGAGTATGAGGCAATCGCCAAACTAGACCCAACAGGCATCGCAGCAGTCGGCGACATGATCGCCATGTTGCCTGATAATACGCCAGAACAGATGCAAGAGCTTCGCTCGACGCTTGGCAAAGCAATTGCAGAAAACCCTGAGCAATTTCGAGACGACGTTCATCGCTCGATGACTTTCTCCGCATTGGGCAATTTATGCGAGAAACTGGGAGAGCATGCAGAAGCGTTTTCCTACTTCGAGAAAGCTAATGCCGCGCAGCCTGTGGATGAACGCGCCGCAAATTTCAGGGATACGCACGAATTTGCGGTTCTCAAGGAAGCGTTCGGGAAAGCATTCTTTGACA
>CALLHT010000003.1 GCA_938009335.1 uncultured Rhizobiaceae group bacterium | reverse complement strand
GTTGACGACAGCGAATGCGATTTTGCAGAGGAATGTGCCAAAGAATGTGCTTGAAGCGCAGCAGACTAAACTTGCGCCCGGAAATCGCGTCGATATGGACGCGCTCACGCAGCAATTGTCGGGCGATGGCTTTGAGCGGGTACCGACTGTTCGGGAGCGTGGCGAATTTGCCGTGCGTGGCGGCATAGTCGATATTTTTGTGCCCGGCAGTGAAGAGCCAGTCCGTCTCGATTTTTTTGGCGATACGCTTGAATCAATCCGCAGCTTTGATCCGCTTAGCCAGCGCACCACAAGTCAGCTGAAAACATTCGCATTGAATGCCATGAGCGAGATTAGTCTTGATCAGGAGACGGTGCAGCGGTTCCGCCAGAACTATGTGCAGACCTTTGGTGCTGCAACCCGTGACGATGCGCTTTATCAAGCGGTAAGCGAAAAGCGACGTTTTGCAGGCATGGAGCATTGGCTGCCGCTTTTTTATGAAACGCTAGACAGTTTGTTTGCCTATGCAGACGGATTTCATGTCACCTATGCGGGCGATCTTCCTGAAGCACTGGCCTCGCGTCATGAACAGATTGTCGATCATTTTGAAGCACGGCAGCAATCGATAGAACAAAAGATTGATGGCGGCACGCCCTACAAACCGATTGAGCCCGACACACTTTACCTGACGCCCGATGAAGCGGTGCGGACGATCCGCGAGATGGATGGTGTCGGGATATCAGCGTTTGATCAACCCGAAACCTCACAAACCCGAACGATAAGCGTGAGCGGTAAAACTGGACGTAATTTCGGAACAGAGCGATCCGCAGGTCAAAATGTGTTTGAAGCTCTTGCAGCGCATATCCGCGATCAACGCGATGCCAAAAAGCGCGTATTGCTGGCAGCATGGACCGAAGGGTCACTGGATCGACTAAGCCAGGTGCTGGAGGAACACGAAGTCGGAAGCCTGAAACAGATTGCAAATTTCGGGGAATTTGAAGCGGCAAAAGCCAACTTCATCTGCATGGGCGTTGTACCCATTGAACACGGCTTTGAGACGCCTGAGATCGCCGTAATTGCCGAGCAGGATATTCTTGGCGACCGTCTGGTGCGACGTTCCGGGCGAAAAAAAGACAAAGATTTTATCTCAGAAGCCTCAAGTCTTTCAGAGGGCGATATTGTGGTTCACGTAGATCACGGTATCGGGCGCTTTATCGGCTTGCAGACAATTGAGGCAGCAGGCGCGCCACATGATTGTTTGGAGTTGCGCTACGCGGGAGATGACAAACTCTTTCTGCCGGTGGAAAACATCGAACTTCTTTCACGGTATGGGAGTTCTGATACTGAAGTGGTTCTGGATAAGCTGGGCGGCGTTGCATGGCAGGCGCGCAAAGCCAAACTTAAAAAGAAGCTTCTTGAGATGGCAGATCAGCTTATCCAGATTGCAGCGGAACGTGCCTTACGGACCGCAGAGCGGATTATCCCGCCTGCAGGCCTGTATGACGAATTTTCTGCGCGGTTCCCGTATGAGGAAACCGAAGATCAAATGCGGGCCATTGATGCGGTTTTTGATGATCTGGGTTCGGGTACACCGATGGACCGTCTAGTCTGTGGTGACGTGGGCTTTGGTAAAACTGAAGTGGCATTGCGCGGTGCGTTCATTGCGGCGATGGCCGGACAACAAGTTGCCATTGTGGTGCCGACTACGTTGCTCGCGCGCCAGCATTACAAAACGTTTGCCGAACGGTTTAAAGGCTTGCCTGTAAATGTGCGTCATGCATCACGCCTTGTGGGTGCAGCGGAACTGGCTAAGGTCAAAGAAGGGCTGAAAGACGGATCAGTTGATATAGTGATTGGGACGCATGCGCTTTTGAGCAAGGGCATTGAGTTCAAACGCTTGGGGCTTCTGGTCATCGACGAAGAACAGCGCTTTGGTGTGAAGCACAAAGAGCGCCTGAAGGAACTTAAGACAGATGTTCATGTACTCACATTGTCAGCAACGCCAATACCGAGAACACTGCAACTTGCACTTACCGGCGTTCGAGAGCTTTCGCTGATTACCACAGCTCCAGTGGACCGGATGGCAGTACGTACGTTTATAACGCCGTTTGACCCACTAACTGTGCGGGAAGCATTGCTTCGCGAGCGTTATCGAGGTGGGCAGAGTTTTTACGTATGCCCGCGGGTCAGCGATCTGGAAGAGCGTGGGCGCTTTTTGGAAGAGCATGTTCCCGAACTCAAGGTCGCGAGCGCTCATGGGCAAATGACACCGGGTGAACTCGATGACGTGATGAATGCGTTTTATGATGGTCAATATGACGTGTTGCTTTCAACCACGATTGTAGAATCCGGATTGGATATTCCTACTGCCAATACGCTGATTGTGCACCGTGCAGATATGTTTGGTTTGGCGCAATTGTATCAAATCAGAGGTCGGGTAGGGCGTTCTAAAACCCGCGCCTACGCGATCATGACTTTGCCGGTCAACAAGACTTTAACGCCCATGGCCGAACGTCGTCTGAAGGTGATGCAATCGCTTGATTCAATCGGGGCTGGATTTGAACTTGCAAGCCATGATCTAGACATTCGCGGGTCTGGTAATCTATTGGGTGAAGAACAATCCGGTCAAATCCGTGAAGTGGGTTACGAACTTTATCAGCAGATGCTGGAAGAAGCGGTAGCCGAGTTGAAAAATGGCGAAGGGTTTGTGGCCGATGAAAAATGGTCTCCGCAGATTTCTATTGGAGCTGCCGTCCTCATTCCGGAAAGCTATATCCCGGACCTGCAATTGCGATTGAACCTTTATAAGCGTTTGTCAGATCTTCGCGACGCGCAAGAGATTGACGCCTTCGGTGCGGAGCTGATTGACCGTTTCGGACCTTTACCGGAAGAGGTCGAATATCTACTCAAGATCGTTTTCATCAAGGGGCTTTGCTTTATAGCCAATGTGGAGAAAGTGGATGCTGGACCAAAAGGCGTGGTGATCGCATTCCGTAATAATGACTTCCCTGCGCCCGCCAAGCTCATTGCCTGGGTGGCAGAACAGGGCCAGCACGCCAAAATCAGGCCCGATCAAAGCATCTTTCTGTCGCGAGACTGGCAGGGACCTGATAAACGCTTGAAGGGCTCGGCGGTGATCCTGACAAAGCTGGTGGGTTTCATCGAAGAAGAAAAGAAAGCGGCCTAATGCCTGAACGCGCTATCCTCTTTCTGGCGATAGCGCAAACGCTGATCTGGGCAAGTGCGTCTTATATTTTTGCAGCACTTCTGTTGTGGTGGGAAGCAGACCTTGGATGGAGCAGGGCGCAATTAACCGGCGCCTTTACGGTTGCACTGTTGGTTTCTGCAACGACCGCACCCACAGTTGGTAAGCTTATTGACAAAGGTAAAGGCCCCTTAGTGATGGGCGTGACCAGTGTGATCGCAGGTCTATTGGTTGGCAGCCTATCGCTTGTGACTGAGGTTTGGCAGTTCTACGCGATTTGGATTGCCATCGGCATGATGATCAGTGGCTGCTTGTATGAACCATGTTTTGCGATCATCACGCGCGCCCGTGGTCCGGCAGGGCGCAAGGCAATTGTAACCATCACCCTGATGGCAGGCTTTGCGAGCACGATCAGTTTCCCGCTGGCAAATTCATTGGCCGAGGCTCAGGGGTGGCAATTTGCGGTTTTGGTTTTCTGCGCCATTGCGGTGTTGATCGCTGCGCCGTTAAATTATCTGGGTGCAAGGGACGTAGAAAACGCACCTTGGGAAGAGGCAAAGATAGACCCGGTAAAGGATTTCCATGCGGCAGATCGGGCATATTTGCGCCAACCGGCATTCTGGTGTCTTGGTCTGGGCTTTGCCTGTGGCGCAATGCTTCAGCAGATGACTGTAAATCATTTACTCGCCATATTGATGGATCGCGATGTATTGCGGGATGTGGCAATTCTCGCTGCGTCTTTTATCGGGCCGATGCAGGTTGCAGGGCGCATTGCAATGGTCGCGGCAGGTGAACGTGCATCAAACCATTTTGTGGCTATCTGTTCGTTCATCGCTATGGGAATATCCGCTGTGATGCTCATGTTTGCAGGCTACAGTCCGGGATTCATTGCCGGATTTGCTATTTTCTTTGGAGCTGCACATGGCGTTGTCAGCATCATCCGTCCGGGCCTTGCTTGGGAGATATTAGGGGGCGAAAATTACGGCGCAAAATCCGGGACGCTTGCATCATTCTTCTTTGTGGGTGGTGCCATTGCCCCGTTTACCGGCTCGCTCATTTGGAAAGCGGGCGGATATGATTTGGTTTTGATCTGTTTGTTATTGCTCGCAAGCGCGGGACTTTGTCTCTATCTTGCTGCGCAATCGTTCGCAAAACGCTCTACGGCCTGACTAGCCAGCTTCTTTTTCACGTTCCGCGATGGCATGCCGAAACGCACCTACCAATTGTTCCGGCGGTTGCGCGCCCATCACGGCGTATTTGTTGTCGACGATGAAGCAGGGAACGCCCTGAACACCCATTTCTCTGGCATGATCGATTTCCGCGGAAACGCGATCTTTGTCATCTTCTTTTTTCAGTAAATCATCGACTACTTCAGGGTCCATTCCGGCATATTCCGCAGCCTGCGCCAAAACTTCATCGAGCCCAATGTTCCCACCTTCGAGAAAGAAAATTTCAAACAGACGTTCAACAAGCTTGTTCTGAACTTCTGGGCTTTGCCCACCAGCCCACATAATAACGCGGTGCGCATCCAACGTGTTGGGTGAGACTTTCATATCTTCAAAATTAAAGTCGATACCGAGCGATTTCCCTGCATCGCGAATGCGCCCGTAAATCTCTTGCGCACGGTCTTCGCCACCAAATTTATTATTGAGATAGGTTGCGCGATCCATGCCCTCTTTGGGAAGCGTGCCATCAAGCTGGTAGGGGCGCCAACGCACCACTACGTCTAGGTCTTCCACTTGAGCGATTGCAGCATCAAGATGGGTTTTGCCAATGTAACACCATGGGCACATGACGTCCGAAATGACGTCTATTTCCAGTGTCTGTTTTTCAGCCATGTGTTTCGCTTTCCGTTATTGCGCGCGTGCATCCCACCAGGTTTCGAACTGGTATCCGTAGATAGATGTGTCAGTCGGACGTTTTATGTAGTCCCAACGCGCAACCCATTGTTCGTTGATATGAAATAGCGGAACGAGATAGTCACCGGAAATCAAAAGCCTGTCATAGGCGCGTACGGCATCGATAAAGTCTTCCCGCGATTTTGCTTGCAACATATGGTCAATCATTGCATCCAAGGCAGGATCAGCAACGCCCGCGAAGTTGAAGGTCCCGGGAACGTCCTTCGAACGGCTTCCCCAACGCCATATCTGCTCAATACCCGGAGACAGTGATGCGGTGTAAGTCTGCAATACCATGTCATAGTCATATTCCTGGACGCGGCGTTGATATTGTGAATCGTCAACCGTTCTGATGGCAACTTCGATGCCGAGTTTTTCCAGACTACGGCGATAGGCAATAGCGAGTTTCTCCTGACGTGAGGATCGCGTTAGAATTTCAAATTGCAGGGGTGCATCATCTGGTCCCACGAGCTGCTCACCTTTACGCGTATAGCCAGCATCTTTCAGCAGTTTGAATGCTTTGCGCATGACTTTACGGTCGCGGCCAGAGCCATCTGAAATTGGCGGTGCGTAGGTGCCCTTCAACACGTCCGGTTTAACGCGGTCCATCCAGGGCGCAAGAAACTCAAGCTCCTGGGGACTTGCCTTAACGCCGTGGGATGAGAGTTCTGACCCATGCCAAAAACTAACCGTTCTCTCATAGGCACCAAAGAACAGATTGCGGTTGATCCACTCGAAGTCAAACAAGGCAACCAGCGCCTCGCGCAATTTAGGATTCTGGAAGATTTCGCGCCGCGTGTTGAACACAAAGCCTTGCATTTTCGCTGGCGTTTCCGTTTCGAATGCATCTTTTGCTACACGACCATCGCTTACAGCGGGAAAATTGAAGTTCCGGCGCCAGGCCGCGGGGTCATTCTCCGGAAATGCGTCAAACAGGCCTTTTTTAAATGCCTCGAACAACGTGTTTGAATTGCGATAATATTCAACCTTCACTTCATCAAAATTGGCAAAGCCAATGCGCGATGGGAGGTCTTTTGCCCAATAATCGGGATTCCGCTTGTAGGTGATGAATTTCCCCGGCTCAATTGTGTCCATCGTGTATGGGCCGCTGCCAATCATCTTATCAAGCGATGATTGGTCAAACGTATCAAAATCAATCGCATGTTTCGGAAGGATAGGGCTTAGCGCAATGATCATGGGGAATTCACGATCAGCATTTTCATTGAAGACAAATTTTATTTTCCGATCGCCGGTTTTCTCAATCCGCTCGATCTTTTTCATACGGGAATTGTAAGGCGGGCGGCCTTTCTCAGTCAGCAGTTCGTAGGTGAACAGTACATCCTCAACGGTGACCTGAACACCATCCGACCACTTCGCGTCAGGGTTTAGCGTGAACTCGATCCATTTGCGATCATCCGGCCATTCGACCTTTTCAGCCAAAAGTCCATACATGGTGAAGGGTTCGTCTCGCGAGCGGAATAGAAGACTTTCAAAGACGAGGCGACCAAATTGATGGTCCCAGCTGCCACGCGCGTTGGTGCGCATGCTCTTCAAAATGAACGGATTGACTGAATCAAACGTACCTTGAACGCCATAGGTTATTTTCCCGCCTTTGGGCGCATTTGGGTTTACATACGGAAAATGCTTGTAG
>CALLHT010000002.1 GCA_938009335.1 uncultured Rhizobiaceae group bacterium | reverse complement strand
GCTGAAAAAGCAAACCAGCACCCGACAGCAAGTATGAATTTTCTGATGAACATGGTCGGTCTGATTTACCTCCGGATTTGGCGACACTAACCTTGGTTTTATGCAAAGTGAAGCGAGAGTTCGTGTCCGCGTCGCAAAATTTTGGAGGATTGTCGATATCTGCTTGACGTTTTGTGTGTTTTGAAGCCAATGTTTGCGTAATTCGGTTCCCCGATTGTGAATCAGCACAGGGGATCAAATGGGAATGCAGGGTAGGGTGACCCAATCCGGGGCCTTTATCTGCAGCCGCCCCCGCGACTGTGAGCGAAGAGTTGCGTGCCATAAACCACTGGAAAGCCGTTTAACGGTAGACTGGGAAGGAGGTACGAGACAGCGATCCGTGAGCCAGGAGACCAGCCGAATGAACCTGAGTAATCAGGTGAAACCAAAACGGACGGGGTGTTCCGGGGAAGCGTTTGGCAATCGCCTTCAGTTTCTTGCGAGATCCCCTCTTCAAACGAAGAAACATGAAGAGGACGATATGAAAAAGTCACTTTTTGGCGCATTGGCGCTCACAGCAATTTCAACTCCAGCATTGGCGCACCATCCGTTGGCAGGCGCTCCAATGGAAACATTCACACAAGGCATGCTTTCAGGCATTGGTCACCCGTTGCTCGGGTTTGATCATTTGTTCTTTGTTTTGGCCGTCGGCATCGCTGCGTTGTTCACAGGCAATGCACGTTTCGCAACAGGGTCTTACATCGTTGCAATGCTTGCAGGCTGCCTGATGATGAGCTTCGGCATTGGTCTTCCACTCAAGGAAATCGTCATCGGCGCATCGTTATTGATCGTTGGCGGCGTTCTTGTTTCTGGTCGTGCTTTGACGCTTCCAGTCGCGGCTGCAATCTTTGCAGCGTTTGGCCTTTTCCATGGTTCAGCATTCGGTGACAGCATCGTCGGACAAGAAGCTGCAATTGGTGGTTCTGTTCTGATCGGTTACCTGATTGGCCTTGGCGTACTTCAATACGCAATGGCAATGGCTGCGGGATGGGCTGCGAAAACGCTGTTTAACGCAACTGAAGCAGGTGCTGTTAATGCACGCCTTGCTGGTGCAGTTGTAGCAGGCATGGGCCTGTTCCTATCGCTTGAAAACGCGGAAGGCATCGCCTTCGCTGCACTTGGCCTCGCGTAAGCTGCAGTAAAACATATACCAATTGACAGGGTGCTGAACGCAAGTTTGGCACCCTTTTTTGTTGCCGGAACCTCTCAGCACGTTATGTTCTTTGGAGATTTACGGAGAAGATGATGTCCAATACGCCAGCCAGCATTGATGCGACGGAAGACCTGCTTGCCTCTGAAGGGTATGTGGCAGACCGATCTTTGGCGACCGTTCTCTATCTTGCTTTGAAAATGGGGCGTCCGCTTTTTCTTGAAGGTGAGGCCGGTGTAGGCAAGACCGAAATCGCCAAAGTATTGTCATCGGCTTTGGATCGTCCGCTGGTGCGTTTACAATGTTATGAGGGGCTGGACGTTTCTTCTGCCGTCTATGAATGGAATTACGCGGCGCAAATGGTTGAAATTCGCCAGAGAGAGGCGGGCGGTTCTGGCGCAGGTGACAGTGTTTTCAACGAGCGATTTCTGATCAAGCGCCCGCTCTTACAGGCGTTGGAAGGGAAACCCGGCAAAGCGCCAATCCTGTTGATAGACGAACTCGACCGGACCGATGAGGCGTTTGAAGCGTTCCTTTTGGAAATTCTTTCGGATTTCCAAGTCACAATTCCGGAACTTGGAACCATCAAGGCCGAAGAGCCACCGATTGTAATCATCACCACCAACCGCACGCGGGAAATCCACGACGCCTTGAAACGCAGATGTCTGTATCACTGGGTGGATTATCCTGATGCCGAGCGTGAGCTGGAAATTATCCATTCCAAAGTGCCGGGTTGTGAAGAAAACCTTTCCCGTGAAATCGTTGCGTATGTACAGCGGTTGCGGCAGGTCGATCTGTTCAAGAACCCCGGTGTTGCTGAAACATTAGATTGGGCTTCCGCGCTGATCGAGCTTGATAAAGTGGCGATTGATCCGGCAACCGTTTCAGACACAATTGGTGTGCTCCTCAAGTATCAGGATGATATCGCCAAGATTGAATCGGCTGAGGGGCAGGAAATCCTGAAAGAAGTAAAGCGGGAGCTTGCTTCTGCATGAATGTGGGCAATATCAAAGCCAATCCTGAAGGTCGATTAGCGGAGAACATTCTCTATTTCTCGCGAACACTTCGTGCGGCGGGAATGAAACTTGGTCCCGCCGCAGTCGTAGATTGCGTGCGTGCAGTGGAGCAGGGCGGGATCTCCGACCGCGATGACTTTTACTGGACGCTGCATTGTGTGCTTGTAACCCGAAAAGAAGACCGGCAGGTTTTTGATCAGGCGTTTAAATTGTTCTGGCGGTCGCGGGAACTGGTTGAGAAAATGCTGCAAATGTTTTCTCCCATGATGGCCGAAGACAAACCGCGCCAAAAACCGGATGCAGCGGAAGCGCGGGTTTCTCAAGCACTGTTTCCCGAAGAGCAAAAGCAGCAAGAATTTGAGCGTCCTGAAATTGAGGTCGATGCTTCGTTTACAGCCTCCGCCCGAGAGGTTTTGCGGGAAAAAGACTTTGCCCAAATGAATGCAGATGAAATCGCTTTGGCACGTCAAGCAATGAGCAAGATGCGTTTGCCGGTACGGGAAGTTGCAACACGGCGCTTCAAGCCGGTGACTCGTGTTGCACGTGTAGACCCTCGTAAAATGCTGGCAAAATCCATGCGAACCGGCGGTGATCTCGTGCTGCCGCAATTCCGCGAGCGCAAGCAAATTGAGCCGCCTGTTGTAATCCTTGCGGATATCTCTGGCTCTATGAGCCAGTATTCGCGCACGTTCCTGCATTTCTTTCATGCGCTCAGTGAAAACCGCCGCCATGTGCATACGTTTCTATTCGGCACGCGGCTAACCAATGTGACCCGCCAGTTACGGAATAAAGACATTGATGTTGCACTTCAAGAGTGTGCTGATGCAGTTGAAGATTGGTCGGGCGGCACCCGTATTGCTGAAACGCTGCATGATTTCAATCGGCTGTGGTCAAGGCGAGTTTTGGGCCAGGGTGCCATCGTTTTGATGATCACCGACGGGTTGGAGCGCAGTGAAGATGAGGAGCTGTCCCATGAAATGGATCGTCTGCATCGCTCTTGTCGCCGTTTGATCTGGCTTAACCCGCTTCTGCGGTTTGACGGGTTCAGAGCCGCTGCAAAGGGTATCCGCACCATGCTGCCGCACGTGGATGAGTTTCGGCCTGTGCATTCACTTGATGCGTTATCGGGCCTGTGTTCTGCGCTTGGCGGTTCGTATCAGCCGAAGTATGATCCTCAAAACTGGTTACGCAGCGAATTGCTGGCGGCTTAGGCGAAAACGGGAGTCACTTCATGGGGTTGGCAGAATCATTTGCAGAACAGGATGAGCTTGCAATTGCCGAGCGCTGGATGAGTGAGGGCAAAGAAGTTGCGATTGCAACAGTTGTTTCGACTTGGGGTTCTGCGCCGAGGCCTGTCGGCTCTCATCTGGTGATGGACGAAGAGGGCAATTTCGAGGGGTCGGTTTCCGGTGGCTGTGTAGAAGGCGCGGTTGTAACAGAAGCTTTAGACGTCATTTCTTCGGGCGAGTCGAAAATGCTTGAATTTGGCGTAGCCGATGAAACGGCGTGGGAAGTGGGCCTTTCCTGCGGCGGGAAAATCCGGGTCTATGTGGAGCGGGTTGGCTGATGGACCCGCTTACCCTAAAGAACCTCAATGAGGCGCGGAATGCCCGCAAAGCAGCGATTGTGGTCACTAACCTGACTGATGGGCAAGATCGGCTGGTGATTGAAGGTGAGAGCGTTGAGGGCGAGTTGGCGGAAGCCCTTTCAAAGGCTTTTTTGAACGGAAAATCGACAACCATTGAAGCAGGTGGGTGCGAATACTTTCTAAACGTCCACGTGCCGCCGCCTCGTATCGTGGTTATTGGCGCTGTTCACATCAGCCAGGCTTTGGCGCTAATTGCGAAAACCTCCGGCTACGCTTTAGAAGTGATTGATCCTCGCACTGCCTTTGCAACGCCAGAACGCTTTGGCGAAACCGAACTGTTTGCCGATTGGCCGGAAGATGTGTTGGCGAACAGGCCCCTGGATGCTTATTGCGCTTTGGCGGCGGTAACCCACGATCCGAAAATTGATGACTACCCATTGGCCGCAGCCCTTGAAGCTGGATGTTTTTACGTGGGTGCGCTCGGCAGCAGAAAGACCCATGCAAAACGGCTTGATCGGTTAAAAGAGGAGGGCATCCCGCAAGAAGCGCTCGATTGCATTCATTCTCCCATTGGTCTCGATATCGGCGCGGCAAGCCCTCAGGAAATTGCTGTTGCGATCATGGGTGAGATTATTCAGGCGTTTCGCTCGCGTGGTCTTGGATAATCCTTATGAAGTTTGGTGAGTTTCCCATTGCTGAGGTTAAGGGTGCCATTCTCGCGCATTCGCTTCAGCTTGCAGATGGCGGGCGCATTAAAAAAGGCCGTTTGATTGATGAT
>CALLHT010000001.1 GCA_938009335.1 uncultured Rhizobiaceae group bacterium | reverse complement strand
GCAAGCGCAGGAAGCGGTTATCAAGCTTGAAGAAGAACTCGCTGGCCGTCGTACATAATTTGCGGATTCCCCGTGCTTAAATTCATTACCATCTTTCTTGTCTTAATTGTCATCGGCCTATCCATTTCCACGATGCTGATTGTGCGTGACATCGAGCGCGAGTTCCCACCGATTGGGTCGTTCAAAACCATCAATGGCGTAAAATTGCATTATGTGGATACAGGCGCAGTGGATGATCGCACAAAGCCAGCGATTGTTTTCCTCCATGGAGCCAGCGGAAACCTTCAAGACCCGTTGCCGATTTATAAACCGCGCTTGGAAAAAGACTTTCGCGTAATCTTTGTAGATCGTCCGGGGCAGGGGTATTCTGAAAGTTTTGCAGGTTCTAACAACCCCAAAATGCAGGCCGATAGCGTTTCGAAACTGTTGAATGAACTGGACATAGAGCAGGCGATCATCGTCGGACATTCTTTTGGTGGCGTGGTTACGGGGGCGTTTGGAGTTCTCCATCCTGAACAAACCGCAGGCTTGGTTTTCTTGGCGCCAGTCACACACCCTTGGGGAACGGGTGTTGATTGGCATTATGATCTGGGCAACACGCCTGTGCTGGGGTGGCTCTTTTCTCGTCTCGTTATCCCGACTGCCGGAAGTTACATTTATCCAAAAGCGGTGCATCGTGTGTTTGCGCCGGATCCCATGCCTGTTGATTACAAGGAAACATCAGCGACGAAACTTGTGTTGCGCCCCTCCAACTTTCACGACAATGCAAAAGACGTCGCGCGGGTGGAGGCGCATGTTGCGGCGTTTCATCAGCGCTATAAGGAAATTACTGCTCCAACGGTTATTTTCCATGGTGATCAGGACGATATTGTCAGTCTTGAGATTCACTCGATCAATGGTCTTTCAAAAGACATTGAAGGTTCCAAGCTGATCATTCTTGAAGGGGTTGGTCATAAACCAGATTATGTGGCAGCGGACAGAATCGAAGCCGAAATCAGGCGCATAGCTGATTTATCCAATTAAACGCCAGATTGGCCATCACTGCCGACAAAGGCTATGCGCAACATGTTAGTTGCTCCTGGCGTGCCAAGCGGAACACCCGCAGAAATGATCACACGATCGCCGGGACGTGCGAGTTTTTGTTCTGCCGCAATCCGGCAAGCGCGATCCACCATATCGTCCAAGTCGCTGGCATCTTCGGTGATGACACATTGAACTCCCCATACAATGGCGAGGCGTCTTGCGGTTTTTACCACGGGTGACAGTGCTAAAATCGGCATGGGTGGGCGTTCGCGGGCAGCGCGCAAACCTGTGGTGCCTGAACCTGTGTAACAAACAATAGCAGACAGATTGAGCGTTTCAGCGATCTGCCTCGCGGCTAGGGAAATCGCGTCAGCGCCTGTAGGTTCCGGTTCTGCGCGTTGTGCGGCAATAATCGGTGGATAGTTTGGATCGCGCTCGATCTGATGTGCGATCTTATCCATCATACCAACGGCTTCATTTGTGTAGTCGCCCACCGCAGATTCAGCTGAAAGCATAATCGCATCGGCCCCCTCGAACACCGCAGTGCCTACGTCAGATACTTCCGCACGGGTTGGAGTAGGCGATGAAATCATGGATTCGAGCATCTGAGTTGCAACAACAACCGGCTTGCCTGCTTTCCGGCACGCTCGTGTGATTTGCTTTTGTATGCCCGGCACCTGCTCAATCGGCATCTCGACACCAAGATCACCACGCGCAACCATGATGGCATCAGACAATTCTATAATATCATCAATTTTGGCGACGGCCTGTGGCTTTTCGATTTTTGCTAAAACGCCTGCACGGCCTTTTGCGATCTTGCGTACTTCAGCCACATCTTCGGGACGTTGCACGAAGGAAACCGCGATCCAGTCTACATTGGCAGCAATCGCGGCATCGAGATCCTTGTAGTCTTTCTCGGTCAGGGATCCGGTTCCAAGCTCTGTATCCGGCAGGCTGACACCCTTACGGCTTGACAGTTTGGTGCCTGAAACAACCTCGGCCACTGCAGAGGTCTTCGTCTCTTTGACGATTTTGAGTTCAACCTTGCCATCATCGACCAGAACCCGGTGTCCTACTTCCAAAGCATCCAGAATTTCGGGATGGGGAAGTTCGACACGATTTTTGGTGCCGGGCATTTTCTTGAGGTCGAGGGTGATCTGATCACCAGCTTCTACTGTGACAGCATCGTCCGCAAACTCACCAAGACGAAGCTTGGGGCCTTGAAGGTCAGCCAAAATTCCAATTGGGCTGTTATGCTCTTTTTCGACGGCACGAATGGTTTCGACAAGTGTGTTCAAAACGTCATGAGAAGAGTGGCTCATATTGATGCGAAAAACATCTGCGCCGGCCTCAAAGAGTTCTGAAATTTGTTCTTTAGTGCTGCTGGCAGGGCCCAGCGTTGCGAGAATCTTAGTGCGTCGTGATCGGTGCATACCGATAAGGTATCCTGCTAGTTGGAAGGAGATTGTGACTGTTCAGTGAGTCGTACCATCCAGTTGGCGCGGTTGCCAGTGTCGATCTCGAAAAAGCCTGTTTTTACATGGCCGCGTTTGAAGCAGTCCTCAACACCGTTAATCACGAACTCGCGTTCGTCAGTGCATAAGAAGATGTCGCCGCGCCATTGGCCACCACGTTGAGCGTCTTCGGCATATACGTAATAGAACCGCGAATTGAGATCACCTTCTACCAATGAGCTGCAGCTTTCAGCCTGCACCTGAAACCAGCCTTCGGAAATCCACTCACCATCTTTTCGATATCCAAGGGCAACACCGACTAGACTGTTCGTATCGTTACAAATCCGAAAGTCTGCATGGGCGTCAGAGACCGAGAGATGTGGTGTAAGTTGGATTGAGAATGAAAGCGCGAAGGCTATTAGAAGGGAACTTTTAGAAAAAGAAAAAAGGTTCATTATCTTCGAAAATCTCATTGCCAACCATTTAAGAACTTTTCGCTTAACAGGTGATTCCTGTCAACAGCGTCAAATTTTACAAGCCCTTGGATTCAGCCCTTTTTAGGGCGAGCGAGCCAAACGCCGCTTAAGATCATGATGCCGCCAAGGGTTTGGGTCCAAGACATATGCTCATCGAATAAAAGCCAGCCGAAGAATGCCGCAGTTACGGCTTCGATGAAAATCACGAGCGACGAGAAAACTGCGCTTAACACACCAAGCGCAAGTGTTACCAACCCTTGTCCGGCTGCATGGGTGAATACGCCTAATGACACGAGCGATAGCCATCCTTTCGAGGTTGAGGCTAAGAACGTATCTCCAGCGACCATGGTTGCTATGCCAAGGATGATCATCGTAACAATGGTTGAAGAGAGAAAAAGCCTCCCGCCGTCGATGTGTCTTCTGGCAGAGCGCATGGCCAGCATATAGGCGCCCAAAAAGAATGACGTGATGATGCCATAGATATCGCCCAAAAGACGAGCCGGTTCTATTTGCAGGCTTGAGTGGACGAGGAGCGCAAGTCCGGCGAGGCACAAACACAACCCAATCCAAAATGCCTTGCTGACTTTCTCGCCCAAAACAAGATTGGAGAGTAGCGCGACCCAAACAACAGAAAGGCACACGGTAAACGTTGCATTCGCCATGGTGGTGTTGAGGATGGATAAGTGCCAGAAGATCAAGTCTCCAGAGAAGAATGCACCCGCCAACATGCCGCTAAGGGGAAGTGAAAAGACCGAAGTGTTGGCATTGTCTTTTCGGCTTTCCGCCCAAGCCCATAAAAATAAGAGCGGAAGGGCGAACACAACACGCCAGAAAGCGCTTGCGAATGGGCCGACTTCTGCCTCTCGCACGAAGACAGGTGAAAATCCCATTATTATGCCGCTGAATACAATTGCAGCGAATGCGACTTCCATAGAAAGTGGTTTGCTAAGCGTCTGTTTCAATCACTGTATCCTTACGGGTATCTCAGTTCTTCACCCGTCAGGCGTTTGCAAACAAGAAAAACTTTGTAGAAGGAATGAATTTTTTGTTCCGGATAACCATATGGCTGTATACAGAAAAGAACCTGCTGGAGAAGATCAAATGGATGATGCCACAAAAACTGAATTGGAAGCCGCTGCATTTCGCCGGCTAATTTCGCACTTTCAGGAACGGACCGATGTTCAGAATATTGATCTGATGAACCTTTCCGGATTTTGCCGCAACTGCTTGTCGCGATGGTATCAGGAAGCCGCTAATGAGCGCGGCATTGATATGGACAAGCCGCAAGCACGAGAAATCGTCTACGGCATGCCATTTGATGAATGGAAAGAAAAATATCAAACCGAAGCGACTGCTGAACAAAAAGCAGCCTTCGAGAAGAGTCACACACACTAAGTCCTTAAGGCTTGCACAATGCGCCTTTAAGGCGATGGGAGAGAGATATGGTTGATGCAATGGTGGCGCGCGAGCAGCTCAAGTCAGTAGTTGAGCGGATTGAGCGTTTGGAAGAAGAAAAGAAGGCGATTGCTGACGATATCCGCGATATCTATGCAGAAGCAAAGGCTAATGGTTTCGACACGAAGGTGTTGCGTCAGGTTGTTTCTCTGAGAAAGAAAGATTTGGCAGAACGCCAGGAGCAAGATGCAATTCGTGATCTGTACTTGCAGGCGTTGGGAATGTTGCCGGATTTTGAAGAGGCTTCGAACGCCGCAGAATAACGCTTTAACTCTGCTTTTTACTTAAAGCGCGTAAAATCCAAAAACTCCAAAGAGCTGCCGCTGAACCCTTCTGAGGCGAGGCGGCTTTTCAAATTCTGGCTGAAGCCGGTAGAAAGAACTGTGTCCGGTAATTCACGGATGATGTTCTTGCCATACGCAGGTGGACGAATGTCTGCGATATCAGCGATTGATGCGTCAGCGGCCAATGCCCATTTTCCAACCAGGCGATCATCCAGATTTGCAGACTGGAATTGCTCAAGCGTTAAAACGTTTTCTTCAGTTTCAGGGGTTGTAACAACTTCGGCAAGCGTCGGCTGAGATGCAACTGGAAGTGGCTTGCGGGTTGCGCGTGTTGGCACCACACCAACGGTTCTGTTGTCAGTCAGTGCGGCAATCTCGATCGACCGATTTGGATTTGGTGCAGGCAAGGCAGGATTACCGCTGGTTGTCACACCGGGCTCAATAGGTTCTTCAACGACAGCAAGTGTTACTGCTTCTTCTATCTCTGGTTTCGCAATTTCGCGAGGGCTTGCTTGTGGGACCGCAATTTTATTCTGAGCGTTCTCACCGCCATCAATTGTTTGAAGTGCAAGCTGTTGTTCAATGGCTTTTGCTGCAACACGGCCCGGATTTGGTTTAGGTACAACAACACCTAATAGGTCGCTTGTGCCTGAAGCTGTGGAAGGTAGAGCAGCAACAACGGTTGGCTCTTGCGTCAGGGGCACTGCTGGAGTTGGTGCTGCGATGCCAACACCAATAGATGGCGTAGGCGCAGCGGGTGTTTCGCGCGAAGCACTAATAGCGGAATAAACCTGCTGGCGAAGATCTTCGATTTCTCCAGGTGTTAGAGAGCTTGGTTTTTGCGACGTATCAGGGAGTAGGGCGGTTGGCTGGATCGCAGCAACTTCCAGATTTTGAGGCTCAACTTCCGCCACTACGGTTGGAACGAGGCCTTGCGGGCGTTTGGTCGGAACTGCGGCAACTAAAAGAGGCGCATCTTCAACACCCTCGGGTTCAGGCTGAACCTCAGGTACAAGTTCCGGTTCTGTAAGCGGTTTGACTTCTGCAGCAATTGGATCGTTTTGCGGCAGTTCAGGTTGAGCCGGCTCTGGCAGACTTACTGCAACCCGAGGTGCCACTACCGGTATAGGAAGTGCACTTGTTGGCAATGAAGCAAGAACTAGCTCAGGCGTTTGCGGAACCGGTGTAGCTTCCAATGTTGGTGTCGAAGGCGTAGGCGCGGCAGGTGTTGTTGAAGCAGGTTTCGTTGTTGTAACCGGCTTAGGAGCAGGAATTGCTCCCGCATCCGATTCAATACCATCTTCTTCGTCGTTACGCCCGAGTAGCCTTGCAAAGAAGCCTGGTTTTTTCTCGATCTCCTCCGCTTTGGCTATAACGATCTTGCCTTTTGACCGGCGTTCGTACTCGGCTTTTGCCTGATTATACCTTGCGAGAGGTTTTCCGTCCGTTGGCACGTGAAGTGTTTTGCCTTTAGGAAACACTTTTACGAGTTCTTGCCTACTCATACGCGGCCAGTGGCGCACGCGCCCGGTATCCATGTGCACAAACGGAGAACCAGACTTAGGGTAGTAACCAACACCACCAATGCCCTTTTTCAGTCCAATGTTGCGAAGCTTTCTGAGAGAAACGCCGGGTATAAAGAAATCCAGAGCATTGCCAAGTGTGTGCTGACTCTTTCTGGCAACCCCGCGCCCGCGTTTACGGAGCAGGGAGTTTGTTTTGGGTGACCGATAACCGGAAATCACGTGAATATGTTTGCGTGATCCGGTTTCTTTATACACTTCCCAAATCAAATCCAGCAATTTGGGGTTCATTTTGGTGGGCTCATTACGCCGCCAATCCCGGAGAAAACGGTTGATCTTCTTCACCCCGCTTGCGCTGTATTTGCCGTTCTTCTTAAAGGTGATTTCAGCGCGTTCCCCGGTATGCAGGAAATATAATTTCAGCTTGCGGGTTTCCGCGCCTGCTTCAGTAGGCGCAGCCAGACTGGAAAGTGCGAAGAAACATGTACAAAACGCCAGCCACACAACTCTGTTCAAAGAGCGCATGCTAGCAAAATGCTTCGCTTTCGATGTCACTAACCCGTACACTATCGCCTTAGCCTAATCCGTTTTTCCCCACCGTTCTAAACTATAACCGATATGATTATGGTTAACAGACAAAAAAATTGTCCACAAACGGCTAAAAACAGAAAGCAAATTGCACCCAATTGCGTTTTTTCAATGACATTTCACGGGCTCTCGCGGCTTCTTGGTTAACGGATCGTAAAAATGGGCATTTCGCTTCAGTAAACGAATGCCTGGCGAATCACGTCTTAAGCTAAGAGACCTAGGGCCTTACTCTTCCAAGCTATCGTCTGTTTCTAAACCGTAGTGACGCATTTTGCGATACAGGGTCGAGCGGCCAATTCCAAGGCGTCGGGCAATCTCTGACATTTTCCCGTCATAGCGGTCCATCGCAAATTCGATCACACGGCTTTCGGCTTCTTCAAGCGAGATCACTTCGCCTTCGAATGTCAGAAGGCCTAACCCCTCGCTCGCTCCAAGCGTTGATGGAGGTGCGCTTTGCGAAGGGGCTGCCATAGGAGTTTCCATCGATGGCGCTTCTACTGCCTGCTGCACTCCTTGGCCAGAAGCCGAAACCTGCAATTGCGGGAATTCATTTACGCTCAGTTCATCGCTTTCGCATAAAACGACCGCGCGGAAGATGGTATTCTCTAGCTGACGAATATTCCCTGGCCAATGATAGGCGCCAAGAAGGTTCAATGCTTCGACACTGATACCATTGATGTTTCGACCTTCTTCAGCAGCAAAGCGTGCAATAAAATGACGAACCAGTTCCGGTATATCGTCTTTTCGGTCGCGAAGAGGTGGAATGGTCATCGGAAAAACACTCAAGCGGTAGTACAGATCTTCCCTGAAGTTTCCGTTTCTTACTTCATCCAATAAATTGCGGTTTGTCGCCGAGATCAATCGGATGTCGACTTTTACAGATTTGGTAGAACCTACCGGGTCTACTTCGCCTTCTTGGATCGCTCTTAGGAGTTTTACTTGAATATCTGGTGCAAGTTCCCCGACTTCGTCCAAGAAGAGCGTGCCGCCATGAGCCTCTTGAAATTTGCCGATATGTTTTTCGCTTGCGCCCGTAAACGCACCTTTTTCATGACCGAAAAGAATGCTCTCCACGAGATTTTCCGGCAAGGCGCCACAGTTAACGGTGACGAGGTTTTTGTCTGATCGTCCGCTCATGCCTTGGATGGCACGCGCGATCATTTCTTTACCAACACCCGATTCGCCTTCAATCAGAACAGGAATGTTCGATTGAGCCGCTTTTGAGACAACCTGTTTAACGGAATCCATGGATGGGCTGGAGGAGATGATTTCCTTTACCGTCAGCTTTCCCATTCGCTTCTTGGTGATGCGTTTAATTTCACCGGTCAAGGCACCCATCTTCAGGGCGTTTTGCAGGGATACTTTCAAGCGTTGGGGCGAGGCTGGTTTTACAACGAAATCCACAGCGCCAGCGCGCATAGCATTAACCGCTGTTTCTACACCACCCTGTGCGGTTTGAATGATAACTGGTTGGGGAAGACGGTCTGCTGCCATCGCATTCAATACGGCGATGCCATCTATTTCAGGCATAACCAAATCAAGAACTACTGCCTTGATTTTCTTACCTTTCTCGCTGGAAAGGGCATCGAGAGCTGCTTGGCCGCCATCTGCACTCTGAGTTTTGTAGCCCAGCTTTTCCAGCATGCCTTCCAAAAGCCTGCGTTGTACCGGATCATCATCTACGACCAGAATGAGTTCGCTCATATTGTCCACCTAACCCCTGATATGGTTTTATTGTCCCATTTCGGGTCAGAATTATCAGTAAGCGTTGAACATCAGATTAAATGAAACAGTTAACGTGTAGGTTGGAAAACCAATAAAATTGTAAATGTTTACCCATCGCAGTAAATTCTGCTTGATTGCTTGATCTCTGATCGAAAATCATCCAGTTTCGCCATATTTCAGAACGAAGATTTAAACCTCGCCCCAACCAATCTTTGAATGGTGTTTTTATATGAATAAGTTTTTCTCTCCAGCGGCCTCTGCTGTTGACTACGATACACGTTTAGGCGCTCTGCCTGAGTGGAATTTGACGGACCTTTATTCTGGCCTCGATTCCGAAGATTACAAAAAGGATGTCCAGTCCTGCATCACCCGTTCTGAAGCGTTCGAAGATAAGTTCGCCGGCAAATTATTGGCGACCTTGCAGAAAAACCCTCGTGATCTTGCTCTTGCGATTGCTGAATATGAAGAGATCGAGGAATGCATGGGCAAGATTATGTCCTATGCGGGGTTGGTTTATGCAGGTGATACCTCTGATCCTGCCCACGCCAAGTTTTACGGGGACGCTCAGGAGAAACTCACGAATGCGGGTTCCCATCTTTTGTTTTTCACTCTGGAACTTAATCAGATTGATGATGCCGTGCTGCAGGATGGCATCAAAAACGATGCGTCTTTAGCGTATTACGAACCTTGGCTGACGGACCTACGGAAAGACAAGCCGTATCAGTTGGAAGAACGTTTGGAGCAACTCTTCCATGAAAAGTCCATCTCCGGACGGGCAGCTTGGAACCGCCTGTTCGATGAAACCATGTCGTCTTTGGAGTTCACAGTCGCGGGCAAAACCATGGCTGTAGAGCAGGCGCTTAATCTGCTGCAGGATATTGACCGTGATATACGCAAAGAAGCTGCTGCAGAGATCAACCGAGTGCTTTCTGAGAATGCGCGAACCTTTACGTTGATCACCAATGCATTGGCAAAAGACAAGGAGATCTCGGACCGCTGGCGTGGGTTTGAGGATATTGCTGACTCACGTCACCTTGCCAACCGTGTTGAGCGCGAAGTGGTTGATGCCCTTGTGGAAGCCGTGCAAGATGCTTTCCCGAGCCTTTCTCACCGATATTACTCCATGAAAGCGAAATGGCTTGATCTGGATGTGATGGAACATTGGGATCGCAATGCCCCCTTGCCGATGCAAGTCGATACAGTAATCAGCTGGCGTGAGGCGCAAACTACCGTGTTGGATGCCTATCGAGGGTTCTCACCCAAAATGGCTGAAATTGCGGGGCGTTTCTTTGATCATAATTGGATAGATGCACCGGTGCGTAAAGGTAAGTCGCCTGGCGCGTTTGCGCACCCGACAGTGCCATCTGCGCATCCATATGTGCTTTTGAACTACCTAGGCAAGCCGCGCGATGTGATGACGTTGGCACACGAGCTGGGCCACGGTGTTCATCAGGTTCTTGCCGGAGGGCAGGGCGCGCTCATGGCTCAAACGCCTTTAACGCTTGCGGAAACCGCGAGTGTGTTTGGAGAAATGCTGACCTTCCGCACGCTGCTGTCTCGTTGTGAAACCAAGGCAGAGCGAAAAGCAATGCTCGCGCAAAAGGTCGAGGATATGCTCAACACTGTTGTTCGGCAGATTTCGTTCTACATGTTTGAGCGCAAAGTCCACACTGCGCGCAAAGACGGTGAATTAACAACAGAAGACCTAGGCAAAATGTGGCTGTCTGTGCAGGGAGAAAGTCTCGGACCTGCGTTCCAGTTTGGTGAGGATTACCGCTCATACTGGGCATACATTCCGCATTTCATTCATTCTCCGTTTTATGTCTATGCCTACGCGTTTGGCGATTGCCTCGTAAACTCTTTGTATGCTGTTTACGAGAACGCCGAGAGCGGTTTCCAAGAGAAGTATTTTGACATGTTACGCGCCGGTGGAACGAAACATCACAGCGAATTGCTTGCGCCTTTTGGTCTCGATGCTTCAAAACCAGACTTTTGGTCTAAGGGCCTTGCAATGATTTCTGGCTTTATTGATGAGCTTGAAGAGCTTGACCAAGAGTAACAGTCTGCGATAATTTCAGCCGATTGAGGGGTAAATATGATGATCAAACAACGTGTTGTTTCGACTGCTACGAAACTTGCCGCATTGGCAGGCCTAGCCGCGCTTGCGGCTTGTCAAACGCAAGAAATTGCTGGCCCGCCTGTATTGAATGGTGACTGGGCTTCAACCGATGGAGTTTATACTGCTAAACTCCAGAACGGGAGCTTTCAGGCAACGGCGAATGATACCGGAAACGTAATCTCGCAAGGGCAATATACGGCCATCTCTTCCGATCAGGTTCGTTTGAATTGGACCGGCTTGGTTTCGGGAACAACCAATCAGGCAAACTGCACAAAGCCAAATGCCGATAAGCTGGATTGTGTGGATGCCAACGGTAATCGTTTTTCACTGGTGCGTTCACCGACAACAACCGGATAATCTACTGAATTCAAACAATTCACGGGCAAAATACCGCAGGTCTAAAACGCTGTATTGCATTTCGTGCTAATGGCGGTAAAACAACACCAACACAGTGAACAACCTCCTTTGGAGTTACGATTATGGCGAAAAAAGCCGCTAGCAAAGCACCCGCAAACGCAATGGATTATCCGGAACACGAGAAGACATATGACATCTTCATCAAGTTTTCGATTTGGACAACGGTCGCATGCATTGTTCTGCTTGTCGCAATGGCATTCGGCTTCTTCGGTGGCGGTGGACTGATTGGTGGAACATTGGCATTCATTATTCTTATGGTTGCCAGTTATTTCGCTCTCTAAACTCAACTTTAAAAGACGCGTAACAGCCTAAGACACTTGTTTGGACCGGGCCAAAAGCCCGGTTTTGTTTTTTCTGCACTTGATTGCGACATAAACTGCCGTATCTTGTTTGAAATCTAATACTAAAGTCCTGCCTCTGGAGGGATAACCAAAAATGAAACTGTATGTACCTCGTGAGAGTAGAGATGGGGAAACCCGTGTTGCTGCTTCTCCTGATACGGTCAAAAAGCTTGTTGGACATGGTTTTGAAGTTCATGTCGAGAAAGGCGCTGGCGCTGCATCGGGCATTCTCGACAGTCACTTCGTCGATGCGGGCGCAAAGACTGCAACCGCCAAATCCGCAGGCGACGCAGACGTGGTTTTCAAAGTCTTGAGACCTACGCCTGCAGAGGCAAAAAAATACAAGAAAGGCGCACTCGTCTTCGCTTCGATGGATCCTTACGGCAACGAAAAGGAAGTGGAAGCAATGGCGAAGGCCGGGATCAGTGCACTTGCCATGGAATTCATGCCGCGTATCACACGTGCGCAGGTTATGGATGTTCTTTCCTCTCAAGCAAACTTAGCCGGGTATCAGGCCGTGATTGAAGGCTCTGCCGCCTATGGCCGTGCAATGCCGATGATGATGACCGCAGCGGGTACTGTGCCAGCAGCGAAGGTCTTTGTTATGGGTGCTGGTGTTGCTGGCCTTCAGGCGATTGCAACGGCTAGACGCCTTGGCGCGATTGTGACTGCAACCGATGTGCGCCCTGCTGCAAAAGAACAAGTGGAATCGCTCGGGGCAAAATTTGTTGCCGTAGAGGATGATGAGTTTAAGCAAGCCGAAACAGCTGGCGGTTACGCGAAGGAGATGTCGAAAGAGTATCAAGCCAAACAGGCTGAGCTCGTTGCGTCCCACATCGCGAAGCAAGATATTGTCATTACTACGGCGCTTATTCCGGGGCGTCCTGCGCCAAAACTTGTGTCGAAGGATATGATTAAATCCATGGCGCCGGGTTCAGTGCTGGTTGATTTGGCGGTTGAACGCGGCGGGAATGTTGAAGGTGCAAAAGCCGACCAAGTGGCCAATGTGGGTGATGTCTCTATCGTTGGCTACACCAATATGGCCGGGCGCATTCCAGCATCTGCTTCCCTTCTTTATGCGAAAAACTTACTCGCGTTTCTCGATACAATGATGGACAAGGAAACCGGAAAACTTTCTATAAATTGGGAAGATGAACTGGTTGAGGCAACGCTGCTTACCCGCGATGGTAAAGTAGTTCATCCAAATTTTGCTGCTGCACCGAAGGCCGGTTCAGCGAAGACTAGCACAAAAGGTTAGGATCGGATCATGAGCGATACAACTGCTAGTGCAGCGACAAAGGCTGATGCCCTGCTGCAGGAAATGGAAACCCATGTGGGACAAGCTGAGTCAGCGGCTCAGGCTGCGCGTGGGGTAGCCGAAGAATTAAAAACGCTGATTGCTGAGCAAGCAACAAATGCAGCATCAGGTTCTGGCGAAGCGCTTGCACAGGCTGCTGGAGGCGCTGCCAGTGCGGCGACAGGCGGTGCGATTGATCCGTTTGTGTTTCAGTTCGCAATTTTTGTGATGGCGATCTTTGTTGGCTACTACGTGGTCTGGTCTGTAACGCCTGCGCTTCATACGCCTCTGATGGCAGTGACCAATGCGATTTCTTCTGTGATCGTGGTTGGTGCACTGCTTGCGGTTGGCATTCAACTTGCGGGAACTGCTGCCACAACATTTGGTTTCATCGCGCTGGTATTGGCATCCGTCAATATTTTTGGCGGGTTCCTCGTGACCCAACGCATGCTTGCCATGTATAAAAAGAAAGAGCGGTAGGAGATCATCATGGAAAATATCACCGCGTTTTTATACCTCGTCTCTGGGGTTCTTTTTATCCTTGCTCTTCGTGGCCTTTCGCATCCTGAAACCTCGCGTCAGGGCAATACATACGGAATGATCGGTATGGGGATTGCTATCCTCACAACGCTCTTCTTAGCTGCGCCTTCTGGTGGCGGCTGGTTGTTGATTTTGCTTGGCCTTGGCATTGGCGGCGGTGCAGGTGCTGTCATCGCGCAACGCATCCCAATGACGGCAATGCCTCAGTTGGTTGCTGGGTTTCACTCGCTCGTAGGCCTTGCTGCGGTCCTTGTGGCTGCGGCTGCGCTCTATGCACCGGAAGCATTTGGTATCGTTTACGATGGCTCCATCAAGACCGCTAGCTTGATCGAAATGGCTCTCGGCGTTGCGATTGGTGCGATCACCTTTACAGGCTCTATTATCGCCTTTGCAAAACTTGATGGTCGTATGTCTGGCGCACCGATCATGTTGCCAGCGCGCCATGCAATCAATCTTGGCCTTGGTGTCTTGCTTGTCATTCTCACAATTGCCTTTGTGCAGACCGAAAGCACAACACTCTTTTGGATGATTACGGCGATCTCGTTCCTGCTTGGTATCTTGCTGATCATCCCGATTGGTGGCGCTGACATGCCAGTGGTTGTTTCCATGCTGAACTCCTACTCGGGCTGGGCAGCTGCAGGCATTGGTTTCACGCTCGGAAACCTTGCGCTGATCATTACCGGTGCGTTGGTGGGATCATCAGGCGCGATCCTTTCCTACATCATGTGTAAAGGCATGAACCGTTCGTTCATCTCTGTGATCTTAGGCGGGTTTGGTGGCGATGATGCTGCAGCGGCTGCTTCTGATGATGGCATTGACCGTACGGTTAAACAGGGTTCTGCGGATGATGCAGCATTCCTGATGAAAAACGCTGGTAAGGTAATCATTGTACCGGGCTACGGTATGGCGGTTGCGCAGGCACAGCACTCGTTGCGGGAGCTTGCGGATAATCTCAAGGCAGAAGGTGTGGAAGTAAAATACGCAATTCACCCGGTTGCCGGTCGTATGCCAGGTCACATGAACGTTTTGCTTGCGGAAGCAAATGTGCCGTATGACGAAGTGTTCGAGCTTGAAGACATCAACAGTGAGTTTGCACAAGCAGATGTTGTTTATGTGATTGGAGCGAATGACGTAACGAACCCGGCAGCGCGCGATGATCCTGCTTCACCAATTTACGGCATGCCTATTCTTGATGTGGACAAGGCACAGACTTGTCTCTTCGTGAAGCGTTCGCTTGGCTCCGGTTATGCCGGCATCGACAACACATTGTTCTACAAAGATGGAACTATGATGTTGCTTGGCGATGCCAAGAAAATGACCGAAGACATTGTTAAGTCATTCGACTAGGTGCCTTGCTCGTCATGATTAAACTTTTCAAATACGCCATCGCATTTGCGGTGGCGTTTTATTTTTTAGCGCTTGCTGCACTGTATTTCCTGCAAGACGGGTTGGTCTTTCCTACCCCCAATGTGCCGTTGCCAGAGCTTTCTGCCCCAGCAGAATATGTGGAAATGCAAACATCAGATGGCGAAACCCTACGTCACGTACGCTTTAAGGCAGACGACGGTGCGCCAAAGTTGATGTTCTTCCATGGCAATGGATCGCTTGCTGCTTTTGAGTTGGATCGTGGGCGTAAAATGTTCGAAAACGGGTTTGATGTTTTGCTGGTCGAATATCGCGGCTATGGTGGCAGTTCCGGTTCACCTTCTGCTGACGCTCTGCTTAAAGATGCGATCGAAACATATGATTGGTACAAGGGCGATACTGAGGACTGGGTTTTCTTGTATGCACATTCTTTAGGTACAGGCGTTGCGTCTTATCTCTCATCCCAGCGAGAGGTGCAGTCGATGGTGTTGGAATCGCCATACTCATCGCTTTCTGATGTGGCAGCTGACCGCTATCCCATCTTCCCCGTAAAAGCACTTTTTAAACATGAGATCGATAGCGTTGAGAACTTGAAAGGGTCGCAAGTGTCAGTTCTTATTCTGCATGGCGAAAAGGATGGTGTGATCCCCATTCAATATGGAAAACGTCTCTTCGATACGCTTGATCCCGAATTGGCTGAATGGAAAATTTTGCCGAATGTCGGGCACAACACTTTGGTTCAAAGCGGTTCAGTGGATTTAGCGCTGGAGCATTTCATCAAGTCGTTTTGACGTTGATGTTTGGGAAGCGCGTTAAGCGCCGCGTGTTCGGCTCATGCCATCTTTTGCAGGCTGATAGCGTGAGTTGAGGCCAAAAGCTCTTGAGTAAGACTTAAATGCTTTCTTTCGCTCGCCCTTGCTTTCCTCGATCAGTCCGCGATTGGTCCAAGCCTCAGCATAATTGCTATCGATGGTTAGGGCCCGGTTGATGTCTGCTAATGCATTCTCGTTATCATTAGTAGCAAGGTAAGAAACACCGCGCGCGTTGTATGGCTCTGCTGCATCGGGTGCGAGCGAAATTGCATTCGAAAAATCTTCAATTGCCTGATCGTGTTTGCCTGCCGATTGAAGGATTAGACCGCGCGCATGATAAGCGCGCGGGTTGGTAGTGCCCAGCTGGATTGCACGTTCATAGTCGCGCATGGCGTTTTGTGTGCGTCCTGCAAATCGATAGACATT